>JAICXZ010000299.1 GCA_025934475.1 Mucilaginibacter sp.
AATCTTTCAAAAACAGGCTATCAGGCACACTCATTTCATATTTAAAATAGCGGCTCATCAGTTTGATCACACGCGGATCCTTCGAGTACTCATAATAAGATTGCAGGCACCACAGCATCGGCATATTTCCCCAAAGGTCCCTCCTGCCCGGCTTGGTATAATTCAGCGGACCGAAATCGCCATTGGCGCGCTGGTTGTTGATCACCGTATTGATCCAGAATTTAGTTTCCATCAGCATTTTGGGATCACGCAGTACATAAGCCATGTCGCCGTAACCTTTGAGCCAGTAAGGGAGTTCTTCCCAGCCAAACTTGCCTTTGCCGCTCTTGTTCACCCAGGCATTATCCTTTTTAGTGAGCCAGATGCTGATCTCGCCCAGGTTACCGGTGAGGCCGCTGCGTTGGAGTTCCAGTTGCTTCAGCAGCCAACCGCCCGGTTTTATGGCTGTTAACGGCAGCTTTATAAAATACTGTTGTTGAAGCGGGTCGCGGTTCGAAACATAATAGGCATTGCGACCCTTGTCGCTCATTTGTTTAACTGCGGCGGCAGTTTGCGCATGTGTTTGTGAAATAAAAAACAGGCAGAATGTTGTTATCAAAAAGATATTTCTCATGGTTAGTTATAATTGGCGGGAAGGGCAAATTTAGAAACAACCATCGCTTTAACAAATAACTTGAAAGATGCTATCTTTAAATAACCAAATCGTCAAGTTATGAAAACCGCCCGATTTCTCTGCATTCTATTGCTTTGCGGCCTAACTTTTGGCTTCATCGCGCAGAAAAAAGATCATTGGAAATCTTTATACAATGGCAAGGATCTGACAGGCTGGGACACCTATATCGGCCCCGACCTTGACGACAGCGGCAAGCCGATCAGCGATCACCCTATCGGCTTGAATAACGATCCTCGCCACGTGTTTGCGATTGTACCTATTGACGGCGAAAACCTCATCAGGATATCGGGCGAAAACTGGGGCGCCATATCGACCAAAGAGGAATATGAAAATTATCATCTGCAATTACATTTTAATGGGGCGAATTGACCTGGGGGCAAAAACGGGGCAAAAAGAAAGATAGCGGATTACTTTATCATTCCGTCGGGAAATTTGGTGCCGATTATGGCGCATGGATGCGCTCGCAAGAGTTCCAGATCGAGCAGGGTAACTGCGCAGATTATTGGGGCGTTGCCGGCGGCAGAGCGGATATTCCGGTGGTTAAAAAATCAGAAACAGATTATGTTTATGATCCGCAGGGAACAATGCTCGAATTCAGCCAGGAAAGCAAACAAGGAAGGCATTGCATCAAGCGTGGAGATACCGAAAACCCTACAGGCGAATGGAACATACTCGACTTATACTGTCATGGCGATACCAGTGTGCATGTGGTAAACGGCAATGTGATGATGGTGCTTTATCATAATAGTCAATTTGATAACGGGCAGGAATCGCCATTGACCAAAGGAAAGATCCAGATACAATCGGAAGGCGCCGAGGTATATTACCGGAATATCAGGATACAGCCGATAAGCAGCCTGCCACCCGCTTTGTTAAAGCAGTGATGTTTTGTTATCTTGCAGTAAACCAATTGCCTGAACTATGGCACAGACCGCGAAACTCACCGACGAGGAGCAGGTAACCGCGCATATCCAAAAGCTTGAACCGGGCCTGCGCGAGATTATCCGGGGACTTCGCCAGATCATTTTAGCTGCTGATAAAGAAGTAGGCGAACGTATTAAATGGAATAATCCGAGTTTTTACTATACCGGCGAGATGAAACCGTTCGATCCAAGGGAATATAAACGGGAGATCATTGTATTCAACCTGTTCAAAAACAGGATAATGCTTGTTTTCCCAAGTGGGGCTAAATTAAATGACACCACCGGATTCCTTGAAGGCGAATACAAAGACGGTCGCCGCATTCATGTTTTCAAAGACATAGATGAGGTGAAATCAAAGGCGCCAATACTTCAGGGAATTATCCAAAAATGGCTCACACTGGTTGAAAAATAGTCATATTGTTATGAAAAGAAAAAGATTTATCCAATTAGGCAGTACCTTAGCGGCCACATCATTTCTGACACCTTTGAGCAGTATGACTTTTACATCCGAACCGCAGGAGCGGTTAAAAAATTGGTCTGGTAATCTTACGTACAGCACTGGCAACGTAAGATACCCCAAATCGTTGACCGAAATCCAGCAGACACTTAAATTTGAACCGAAGCTAAGAGTGTTGGGAACAAGGCACTGCTTTAATACGATTGCCGACAGCAAAGACAATCTGGTTTGCAGTCGCGATTTTAACCAGGTGGTCTCCATCGACACAAAAGCCCACACTGTTACCGTGGAGGGCGGCATCAAATACGGCGAACTTGCACCTTACCTGCAACAGCATGGTTTTGCGCTGCACAATCTTGCCTCATTGCCGCATATATCCGTAGCCGGATCGATAACCACGGCCACACACGGCTCGGGCATCAAAAACGGCAATCTGGCCTCGGCTGTCCTCGGATTGGAGATTGTAAGAGCTGACGGCAGCGTTGTTCATTTATCAAGAGAGCAGGACAGCGAAAAATTTAAAGCCGCTGTCGTTGGGCTAGGCGCATTGGGCTTCATTACCAAAGTTACCTTAGCGATACAGCCTACTTATGACGTTGCGCAAAACGTTTTCCTGGGGTTGCCGATGTCGCAACTTAAGGAGCATTTCGTAGATATCATGTCGGCCGGCTACAGTGTCAGCTTGTTTCACGACTGGAAAGGCGATCGCATAAGCGAGGTTTGGATCAAGAGCCGGATAGGAACCGATAAACTACAGAGCCAGCCTGAGTTTTATGGAGCCAAAGCGGCAACCAAAAGCCTCCATCCCATCATGGATCATTCGGCTGAAAGCAGTACCGAGCAGATGGGTATTCCCGGTCCGTGGTTTGAGCGCCTGCCGCATTTCAAAATGGGCTTTACTCCTAGCAGTGGCAAGGAATTGCAGACCGAATATTTCGTTCCAATAGGCCGTGCCGTTGAAGCCATCGAAGCAGTTTCCCGCCTGGGCAAACAAATCAATCCCCATTTGTTCATCACAGAAATACGCACCATCGCTGCAGACGATCTATGGATGAGTCCCTGCCACAACCAGACTTCTGTTGCCATCCACTTTACCTGGAAACAGGAAACTGACGCGGTATTACAGTTACTGCCTCAAATAGAAAACGAGTTGGCGCGGTTTAATCCGCGTCCGCATTGGGGTAAGATTTTTACGATGGCGCCAAAAATACTCCAATCGCGCTACGAGAGGCTGGATGATTTTAAAAAGCTCGCTGCCGAATTTGATCCGCAAGGCAAATTCAGGAACGAGTTTTTAGAGCACAATCCATATTCGTGAAAGGCTACCTTATTTTGTCATTTTGACTGGCAGTATGTGCCCGTCTTTGTCGAAAAACATTTCATCAACACAAACCACCCTGTGATTGGCGGCCGTTTCGCCCAGCGGCCTGCGGTGGTAAACTATATAGTATTTATCTTCGCTAACTGAATGAATAACCGAATGATGCCCCGCGCCGGTAGCTATAGCCGGATCCTGCTGCAATACGGTGGCTACGCGTTTAAACGGTCCCAAGGGTGATTTCGACATCGCGTAGGCTACTTTGTAATCAGGGCCGCCCCATCCGCCTTCCGACCACATAAAATAATAATAACCGTTGTGGTAAAGCATGTAAGGTCCCTCAACATAACCTTCAGGGGTGATTTCTTTATATAATTGCCCATCAGGGAAAGGCACAATGCCGGTAAAATCATCTTTTAGCTTTACAACATTACAGTGGCCCCAGCCACCATAATACATATAATATGAGCCATCGTTATCCTTGAAAACATATTGATCAATAGGTTGTGCGCCATTCACAATTTCGTTGATCAATGGTTTGCCAAGCAGGTCTTTGTAAGGTCCTTCCGGTTTATCAGCCACAGCCACACCGATTCCCCCTACTTCGCCCTTATGTACATCATTCGCGCCAAAAAAGAAATAATATTTGCCTCCCTTTGTCAGCACAGCGGGCGCCCACATAGCTCTTTTGGCCCATTTAACCGCAGAAGTATCCAAAACATCATGATGCATCTCCCAATGCTTCAGGTCCCTTGATGAGAAAGCATCAAAAAACACCTGCTTGTTGTAAGCATCCGAATAGGTTGGGAAAATCCAATAGGTATCGCCATATTTTGCGCCTTCAGGGTCTGCATACCAGCCTCTAATGATCGGGTTATTTTGAGCAAATGAAAAAGAAGACATCACCACAAAGGCGATCAACGCAAAAAGATATTTCATAGGCATATTGATTTAAACTGAGGTCGCAAATCTATTGTAATTATTCCCTCTTAGAGATTTTAAGAATATAATTTTTTTAACCCGAAGGAAAACATCTGAAACACTAATTGGTTATCAAATCAATAACCCCATTTTCTAAAATAACTTAAAATCCCATGAAAAAACTTTTTTTACTATCATTAGTAGCGCTTTATTGTCTCTCATCGTGTAAGAAGGATCATAATAACCCGAAGATCAGTTCGATGAAAATGGACACGCTGCAAGGTGCTATCACGTCGAGTATGACGCTGGACGCCTCCAAAAGCTATTTTCTTAAAGGGCAGGTATATGTGAAGAATAATGCCACATTAACCATTCCTGCGGGTGTAAAAATTTATGCCCAGGTTAATACCGACCGCTCGTCTAAAAGCGTGCTGGTTATTACCAGGGGTTCCAAAATCTACATTAATGGTACCATAAACAACCCGGTTGTATTTACTTCATCATCATCAACTCCCATGCCTGGCGACTGGGGTGCACTCGTGATCTGTGGCAATGCATCAACTAATGCAGGCGTAATGAATGTTGCGGGATTGCCTATTTCTAACGACACACAATTTGGCGGGAGTGCAAATAATGAAAGCTCGGGCTCTATTACTTATTTAAGGCTTGAATATACTGGCGGCCTTAATCCACCCGCTGAGGATGAATGGGCCATAGATAAGGCCAGTGGTTTGCTGTTTGCCGGCGTAGGTAACGGCACCAAGGTGGACAATGTGATGGTAAAATATTCAAATGACGACAGTTTTCAATGGGTAGGCGGCACGGTTAATGCAACTCACCTGATCAGCTACGAGGCCGGCGACGATGATTTCGATTACGATATGGGCTACGAAGGCGAC
>JAICXZ010000672.1 GCA_025934475.1 Mucilaginibacter sp.
GGCAAGAACGCGTCATGGCAAAGGCTTGGACGCATAGCGTTTATTATTAATTCCCTTTCTATTGTCGGGATGGGCACTTGCCTGTTCTATATCCTCTACAATCATTATTTCGAATATCATTACGCCTGGGCCTATACATCCAAATCATTGCCGGTTTATTACCTGGTGTCTGGTTTCTGGAACGGGCAGGAGGGTGGCTTTTTGCTGTGGACCTTTTGGACCGCGGTTTTAGGCAATATCCTGATCTGGAAAGCTAAATCGTGGGAGCGCCCGGTGATGACTGTCATAGCCCTTTCGCAGGCAGTACTCGGCACCATGGTGTTAGGCATCGATATTTTGGGTACGCGTATAGGCAGTTCACCTTTCCTGTTGCTTCGCGATGCGCTCCAGGCGCCTATATTCAGCAGTCCCGATTATTTGTCGTTTATCAACGATGGACAGGGAATGAACCCCTCGCTGCAAAATTATTGGATGGTGATACACCCGCCAACCCTGTTTTTAGGATTGGCATCTGTGGTTGTTCCATTTGCCTATGCTATCGCGGGCCTTTGGCAAAAACGTTATACCGAGTGGATCAAACCTGCAATTCCATACGCGCTGTTTAGCGCAATGATACTGGGAACCGGTATCATCATGGGTTCCTTCTGGGCTTATGAGTCATTAAACTTCGGTGGTTTCTGGGCCTGGGATCCGATAGAGAATGCGTCCGTGTTCCCGTGGCTCATTATGATAGGCGCACTGCACGTCATGATCGTGTTCAAAAATACCGGCCACTCCTATGTGATGGCGGCAATTTTGGCGCTGACCAGCTTTATCCTGGTTTGGTATTCATCGTTTCTGGCACGTAGCGGCATACTGGGCGATACTTCGGTGCACTCGTTTACCGACGAAGGTATGTTCTGGCAGTTGGTTACCGGCATATTGATCTTTTTGGCACTAACCATATATTTCCTGGTAGTACGATGGAAAGATATGCCACACACCAAAAAAGATGAAGACACTTACTCACGCGAGTTCTGGATGTTTGTTGGGGCGGTATTCCTGGCGCTATCCTGTTTGCAGTTGATCGTTGTTACCTCGGTACCGGTATTCAATGCAATGTTCGGGACTAAAATAGCGCCGCCAAATAACGAGGTAGCCTTATATAATGTGTTCCAGGCTGCTTTTGCTATTCTGGTGACTGTTCTTTCCGGCTTTGCGCAGTTCCTAAAATATAAAAAGACTGACCCATCCAAATTTTTGCCGACGACTCTGGCTTACCTGTTGGTGGCAGTATTAGTTGCAGGTGTGGTGGTTTATGCCACAGGAATCTATCATTTAAAGGTGGTGTTTATCATCCTGATGATTGGATCAGTTTACTCCATACTTGCAAATGGTAAGATATTGGTAGATGCCTTCAAAGGCAAGTTTAAGCTGGCAGGTTCAGCAATAGCCCACATCGGTTTTGGTTTGCTAATGGTTGGCGCGCTGATAGCGGCCGGCACCAGCAAAGTGGTATCTGAAAACAAGACCGGTTTGCAGATTGGCAACGGCTCTGATACAACCAAAGCAAACAACCCGCGAGAAAACATCCTGGTTTACCGTAACGAACCGGTGAAAATGGGCAAATACCTGGTGAACTATGTTGGCGATTCTATCTCGGCTCCTGATCATTATTATAAGATCGTTTACCAGGAGTTAGATAACTCGGGCAAGGTGCAGCAGCAATTTATGCTGAAGCCGAAGGTACAGGTAAATAAAAACATGGGTGGCTTTACAGCGTCGCCTGATACCAAGCATTATCTTTTCCATGATTTGTATACCCATATTACTATGACCAACTCCCTTTCGGTTGACGAAAACCAGGCAGGGTCCGAAGATCATGGACAGGAAGATGACAGCAAGAACTATGATCCGCCGATGGCCCGCCAGGTTTCGGCAGGCGATACGATTCGATTCCGTGAGGGATATATCATTTTCAAAGGACTAAGCAATGAAAGCAGTGTTTCTAACCTGCAACTAGGCAAAAACGATGCAGCAATCGGGGCCGACCTGGAAGTGGTATCGCATGGGAAAAACTATGCAGTTAAGCCTCTGTATGTCATTAAGGAAAACAACGTATTTGGCTTAGCCAAAAAGGTTGACGATGTAGGCTTAAAGGTGACGCTTACCAAGATCATCCCCGAAACCCGCAAGGCAGAAATTACCGTTTACCAGCAGCCACTGGGCAAACGTAAATTTATCGTCATGCGCGCCATTGATTTCCCTTATATCAATTTCTTCTGGTCGGGTACCATTATTATGGTGATCGGCTTCCTGATGTCAATCTTCAGGCGGAATAAGGAGCTGAAGACGAGCAATTCCTGATGGATAATCAGTCATATCATCAAGCAGAAATACATCATAAAGGTTATACAGTTATTGATGGTGTTTTCAGTAATGCTGATATTGATCAAATCCTTAAGTTGATCGCTGATGCGGATCAATCAAATTCAAAATTCAGGAAAACCGCTGATCTTTTCGCCATAAGACAGTTCCTGAAGGAAATTCCTCAAGTTGTTCCGATTATATTTAATGATCGGTTGAGGAGTCTTTTAGTCGATTTGCTTGGTGATGACTATTTCGCAGTTAAGTCGATTTATTTTGATAAACCTGAATTATCTAATTGGTTTGTAGCATGGCACCAGGATCTCACCATATCAGTCAACAAAAAATCAGATATACCGGGATTTAGCAATTGGACTATAAAGCAGGATCAATTTGCCGTCCAGCCACCTCTTGAAGTTTTGACGGACAATTTCACTATCAGGATCCACCTAGATGATACGGACGAAAGCAATGGCGCATTGAAAGTAATCCCCGGGTCGCATTTGAAGGGCGCTTATCGGCCCGAAAACATTGATTGGGATAACGAAGTCGTCGATATCTGCAATGTGTATA
>JAICXZ010000153.1 GCA_025934475.1 Mucilaginibacter sp.
AGCTGAGCATTACGCTTGAGATATCATTGTAATTATTAACGTCGCATTTGATGAAGGTGAAGTTGCTGAAATTCACGGGCAGGTTGTCTGCCGCACCAGTCAGCAAATTATCGACCACTACAACATGGTAATCGTCATTTCTGACCAAACAAGCTGCGAGCGAGCTACCGATGTTACCTGCTCCGCCTGTTATTAATATTCTTTTCATAGCGTGGAAAGTTTAAGGTTATTTAACTTAGTAAGTTGTGATACAAGTCTTCAGTTTCCTTCACTAAACGTGCGTAAGAATAATTCTCAATCGCCGATTTTTCCCCATTCAAGGCCAGCGTATTTCTAAGTTCGGCATTCGATGCTAACTCCCCAAGTTTTTGCGCAAATTGGACCGGGTCCTGATCACACACGATACCACTATAGCCATTGTTGACTACATCCTTTACCCCACCGACGTCCGTACAAATTACCGCGGTTCCTGATGCCTGGGCCTCAATGATACTTACCGGAGTTCCCTCGTTTACCGAAGTTAATGCGATAATATCGGCACCAGCATTAATTACATCGATATCTTTTCGCCAGGAGGTAAATATTATATCGGCGTCGTAGTTGGTTGTCCCTGGCCTGCAAACGCTGAAACATGAATTACTAGCCTGAGCTATTATAGATTCGAGCAACTCGCCATCACCCACAACAAACACCTTAAACTTCAGCGCAGGATTTTGCTGCCTAAGCAATGAAATCGATTCAATAAACAAAGCATGATTCTTGATCGCCGTAAGTCGCCCGGTAATCGCGATGACTAGCTCATCTTCTTTAATCCCATAATACGTTCTGAATGCAGCACGCTTAGACTCCTGTTGCTCAGTGAAACGCTGTAAATCGAACCCTAGCTTGATAACATGAACTTTGTTAGCTGGTGCTATTTTATATTTATTCACCAGGTCATCCTTCTGACGCTCACTTATCGAGACAATGGCATCGCTGATACGGCACAGATAACGCTCGATATTTAAAAACACGTTGGTTTTGATAGGCGAGAAATAACCGTCGAAGACATTGCCATGATAGGTGTGTACAATAGCTCTCGGTTTCAGGCCGCTGTAGTGTGCGGCAAGCCTCCCCAGCACCCCGGCTTTTGCAGCGTGGGTGTGAACGATATCGGGTTTGTTATCCTTTATCGACTTGTAGATGTACCTGTAGGCTTTCAAATCTTTAACCAGATCGATACTTCGCCCCATATGGGGTACATATTCAAAAGGAACATCCAGGTCTTTTAATAAATAGTCAGAATTCCCTTCATACGGCTCCTTGAAACCGGCCAGCACCAAGGTCTTAAAATCGGGATCAATATACCTCGACAAATACGCCACGTTGTAAGTAGGGCCGCCAATGTTTAGACGGTTAAGAATACGTAGAATTCGGGGCATTTGAATATGGTTTAAATTGAAATAGGTCAGTTACAAATATGACGGCGTAAAAATAATGGCTAAAATAAGAACCAGGACAAGGCTTGAAAGTTAAGCTTCGGGCTATTGAACGCCATTGGTTAAAATTAAATAAATGTTTTAATTAATTTTAATTATAATAGTTAAAATTTTGCACAAAAGGAAGTTATGGCAAACGGAAAAGATGGTGCTACCGATCTATTATATTCTTAGCTTTGGCATCGCGATAAATCTGGAATAATACGAAGACGACATGGGCCAAATCACCTTATTTGACTATTTGCTGCTGCCTTTGTATCTCTGGCTGATCTTCAAAATAGCTTATTATTACAGAGATAAATATTATCCCAAAGATCATCCATACCAGCCCTACTTTATACCGGCCCTATCGGTTAAAATTGGAGGGGCGATATTTATCGGTTTGATCTACAACTATTATTACGACGGTGGTGACACGTTCAACTTTTTTTACCATTCCCAGGTTATCAATTCAACCTTCCTGCAATCGCCGCAAAGCTGGTTTATGCTTATAACGCATCAAACGGATACCAGTAATATGATAGAGGCAAAGGCGCTGTCGGAAATGTATTGGTTTGATGATATTCCGGCCTATGTCACATCGTGTATTGGTGCATTTATCGGACTGTTCTGTTTTACCAAATACCTGGAAATAAACATTATCGTGGCCTGCCTGTCGTTTATGGCTACCTGGCTGATGTTTACCGTTTTTGCGGAGCAATACCCAAAACTGATCAAGTATATCGCTATCGCCGTTTTCTTTATGCCCGGGCCGGCCGTATGGGGTTCGGGGCTGTTTAAGGATAGCTTTTGTATCATTTCAATTTGCGGCCTGGTATACGGTTGTTATTCATTGTTCGAGAAAGGAAAATTGAGTGTTTGGCTCCCGCTGTATATGGCGGTCTCCATTCTTTTGCTTTTGGTTATTAAGGCGTATATATTGATCTTGCTACTGCCCATCATCTTATTTAAGATATTCCTGGTTTACCGGAAAAGACTCGCAATACGATATAAAGGAAACGTATTTTATTACGCCATAGTAACACTTGTGACCATTGGTGCACTTTTTGTTTTAAGACGGGCAGCAGGTTATATCCAATCAGCTGTAACCATTGAGGCTACATTGGAAACCATAAAACATCAAAAGGACTATTTGCTGGAAGTGTCTATCCAACAAGATGGCTCAGCTTATGACCTGGGCGATTTTGACCCCACCATGATAAGTATCCTTGGTAAATTCTGGCCCGCGGTGAATGTAACGCTATTCAGGCCTTACATTTGGGAATCGAGAAGCATTATCCAAATATTCAACTCGGTCGAGTCGCTTTTTATGCTGCTGCTAACGGCCTATCTTTTTGTGAGCAGAAACATATTTAAAACCATAAAAAATTTGCTGACCGACGCGAACCTGATTATGTGCCTGTTATTCGCTTTATCCTTTGCTTTCGTCGTAGGTATATCTACCTACAATTTCGGCTCGCTTTCGCGCTATAAAATTCCATGTACTCCGTTTTACATGCTGCTTATCCTGATCCTCTTGTTTAAGGATAAGCCCGTTACTGCCGCTAAACCTACCGTTACGGTTACAAATGACCCAGAGATTCCGCCAGGCGTTATACCTGGTTAAACACAGCCAGGTATTTATGCGCATTAGCCTCGACTGACGAGTGCTCCTCAGCGAACTTTCTTGAATTGCATCCCATTTGTTTTCTTAGTTGTGCATCTTTAATTAGCAGTTCAAGCTTTTCAATCCATTCTTTATCGTTCTTTACAAGAAAGCCGTTATAACCATCTTCAATCACTTTATAGTTTGGCGCAATGGCTGTTGCGATGATCGGCAACCCCGCGGCCATATACTGGACCAGTTTGCCGCCGCTTTTCCCATAGGCCCATTTTTCATCGGGCAGAGGATGCAGCCCAATGTCGAATTTTTGGATATTGGCAACTTCCGTTTCAGCCGTCCAGTGTAATAGTTCTATATCTACACCTTCCAGCACAAAATCATCATCACCCATTACCATAATTTTAACCCGGTATTTTTGGAAGATGTATTTGAGTACGTCGTCTATAAGGTGAAGGTATTTGCTGGTGGTTTGACTGCCGCTCCATCCTATCACCACGGCATCCGATTGATGCTCTCCTGGGAATTTATATTTTTTGACGTCAATCGTTGCCGGTATCAATGACAGATTCTGATTAAACTTTTTGGTGTAGGCCACCAATTCATCAGTACTCACCAGCACATGGTCGCTGTTTTTGATCAGGAAGTTTATTTTGGACGATGACTTAAGTGGCTTGATGAACCTATTGTGTTTGCTCGTTTTAACGATGTAAACAAGATCATCGATGTCATAAACCTGCTTCTTCGCCACGCGCCGGATGAGCCATTCGGTAATTGGCGGGCCAAAGGGTGTGGCCCAGAGGAATATGTAAACGATGTCATATTGGGGTATACGCAAAAGGTCCCGGAAACGGCGCATATATCCGGCCAGCGTACCGATTACCTTCCCAAACAGATGCCCCCTTTTATAAAGTATTTTCTGGGTCCTTTCGGAGATGAAGGGCGATATTTCAAGCTCAAATCCATTTTCGCGCCAATCGCTATAATATTGTTCGAACTTAAGGCGCTGACCCGGAACATAGCCGGTTGGATACGGACATAACACCAGGATTTTTTTGTTTTGCTTCTCAGATTGCATTGTTATAAGGTTTTATCAGGTTGTGATAAACATTCAAATATTCGTCGGTTCCTTTATCAAGCGAAAAGTAATCAACCGCGCCATTCCTGATCAATTGAGGATCGGATTCTTCAACTTGTAGCTTCTTTACCACCCCGTCATAATAGCCTGCCGAAACAACTAAGCCCGACTGATATGAATGGATGATGTTGTCACTATCCCCAACTCCCGAATTACAGATCACCGGGACCCCCATCGCCATAATTTCACCCTGCTTAGTAGGGCTGCTGGCTATCTTGCTGTAAGCCGGTTTGATAAAAAAGATACCATAATTAAAAAGGCTTATCATTATAGGCACCTCTTTCCGCTCAGCTTTTGTTATAATGATATCCTCAGGTTTAAGTCCGAAATAAGTTGCTCTGTCGATTATGTGCAGAGGCTCATCCTGGGTTACAAATAAAAATTTCGCCTTATGAATAATGCTTTTCGCCGAAGTAAAAAACTGGAGCATTTCATCGAGCAAGTACCAGGTGCCGATGCTGCCAAGATACCCCAGCACAAAATCATCTTCGTTCATATTGAGTTGTTGTCGCGCTTGTTGCTGTTGGGCTTTAGTTATTTTATCGGGATCGAAGAGTGCAGTGTCCACACAGCATGGGATAACGGTTATTTTTTCAGAATCTATTTGCAAATCCTTCCATGTCAGTATCTCTTCTTTGGCAGCCTGGGTGAGGGTAATGACCGCGGTAGACTCCCTGATAAATTCAATCTCCTTCTTTTTGAAAAACCGATATATGGTTTTGAAAACTGGATTTTTTAGATTCCACAAATTACCATCCACCCGCTCATCGGCCCAAAAACCACGCATGTCAAAAATAAACTGCAAATTATATTTGCGCTTGAAAGCATATCCTGCTAACGCAGGGATATAGCTTCGACAATGAACGAAGTCAAATTTCATCGATTGATGCAGATTTGCTACCGTACGTTTTAACCGGGCATAATCGTACAACGTGGATATGACGGGCGGCCATTTGGTATATAACAACGGAGACCATTTTATTCCGGCTGAATCCAGCAGATTTTGAATCAGCTCTTTTCTTTCTTCGTACTTTGCCTTTTTCTCAAAGCTCAGAATGGTGAAGGCAAAGCCCCTGTTACTTAAAGCAACAAGATACGGGATGACCTGCGACTGCCCGAGCGGATCGGTCATGCCGTCATAAGATATATAGAGCACGTGCTTTTTCTCTGCCATCATCTCATTGTTTCATCCATCGCTCGTACCACATCTGGAACATCAACAGGAACCAAACCTGCAGGTGCCTTTCGGTATTACCCGCATAAAAGCTTTTAATAATATCCATCACCGCATTCGTGTTAAACAGCCCATGTTCCCGGAGCTTTTCTTCATTAATGTAACTATTCACCAAAGGCTTCAATTCGGTACTGAGCCAGGTCTCAACCGGGATGGAAAAACCCATCTTGGGCCTGTCCATTATTTCTTTTGGAATGTATTTATGCACAATCTGCCTCAGAATGTATTTCTTTTGCTTTTTGTGGTATTTATAGTCAGATGGAAGTCTGGCGGCCCACTCTATAATGTTTTGATCGAGGAATGGCTCCCGCCCTTCCAGACCAACACTCATGGTAGCGCGGTCGACTTTTTGGAGAATATCATCTACCAGGTAAGTCTGGTAATCCACAGCCATCATGCTCGATAGGCCGTCGTATCCACTGTCTTTCCCATTCGTAATATGCGGCGTTTCCAGGTGCCCTACAGGAACAGCAAATAGCCGATCGATCTCGTCACGAGTAAAAACCTGGGTCAGGTTTTTCAGCAACTCGGCACTGGAGGGATCCCTGATGATATTTTTGAGCTTGTGGTATCTGCCATGAAAGTTGTATGACCTCCGGAAGAATGGTATACTTTCCGAAGAAAAATAATCCATGGCATGGAATATCGCTTTACGAAGCGCTCCGGGCACATTGGCGATTTTCTCTGCATACCGCGATATATATTCATAGCGATTGTAACCGGCAAACACCTCGTCGCCGGCATCTGCTGAGAGCGCCACAGTAACGCGCTGACGTGCGAGCCTGCTCACCAATATGGTAGGTATAGCGCTGCTGTCGGCAAAAGGCTCATCATAATAGTAAGGGAGGTCGCCAATGATGTCCAGTACTTCTTTTGCCGAGCAGTAATATTCTGTATGATCGGTGCCAAGTATTTCTGCAATCTTCCGGGCGAAAGGCGCCTCGTCAAGCTTATCATCGACACTACCTATAGTAAATGTTTTAAGTTTGGTAGTGCTTTGTTTTTGCAGAAGAGCTGTCACACAGGTGCTATCATAGCCGCCACTCAGAAAAACGCCAACAGGCACATCAGCCACCATCCGGTATTGGAAAGATTCGGCCAGGATGCGCTCCGTTTCCTCTATGGCGTCTGGCAGGGATATGATGTGTTTAGGCTGACTGTAATAATCGTATACGTCCCAATATGATTTTAGAGAAATATTCTTTGAGCCAAGGTCAAATCTCAATATATGTCCCGGCGGTAATTTTCTTGTGTGGCGATAAATGCAATGCGACCACGAAACGTATCCATAGGTCAGATACGAAGTCAATGCATCAAAGTCGATGGCTTTTTCAAACCGTGGATGTCGCACCATAGATTTCAATTCCGATCCGAACAGAAACAGGCCGTTATGAAAATAATAAAAGAAAGGCTTCACCCCTGCCCTGTCCCTGATGCAAATGATTTCATTCGTCTTCTTGTCATAAAGCACAATCGCAAACATTCCGCGCCACTGTTGAATACATTCTTCGCCCCATTCCCTCCACGCATGTAGTATTACTTCTGTATCTGAATGAGTCATAAAAACATGTCCCCGCACAATGAGCTGCTGCCTTATTTCTGCGTAATTATATATTTCGCCATTGAAAACAATGTGCAGATCATCATAAGCCATGGGCTGATTGGCGGCTGAGCTTAGATCGATAACCGAAAGCCGCCGGTGTCCTAATCCCAACTGACAATGATTCAACTGCTGAAAATGCACACCCTGGCCGTCC
>JAICXZ010000534.1 GCA_025934475.1 Mucilaginibacter sp.
GGTTTTTCAATACTATGGGGTCAGTTTTGGTCAATGCCTTCAGGGCACCTACCATAACCACCAACAGACATCCTCCGCCTAATACCGCTGCAATCTTAACCAGGTTGGTTTTCATCGGCTCTGCTTCCTTATTCAGGTTGATGAGCATCAGCGTGTACAGGAACAGTACCAGGATTGCGCCCATGTAAACAATGAAGTTTACTACCGCCAAAAACTCGGCGTTGAGCATCACGTATTGAATGGTAAAAGTGAAAAATGTGAGTACAAGATAAAGGATGCTATGCACCGGGTTTTTTGCAGATACAACCAATACTGCGAACAGTATGGACAAAAATGCGACAAAGTAGAATATACTCATTTTTATGGCTTACGATATAACCTTGCCTCAAAAAGCGAGGCAAAGTTATAAACTTCTTTTATTGATTTAAGGGCGCCTCCACTAATTTATCCTTGCCATAGATAAAATCTTTTCTCAAATAATCAGCCGGCACAATATCGCCGTCGAGGTAAATAGCCTCTTTCGGGCAGGCTTCTTCGCACAACCCGCAGAAGATGCAGCGCAGCATATTGATCTCATATACTGCTGCGTATTTTTCTTCGCGATACAGCTTCTCTTCACCTGGTTTGCGTTCTGCCGAGATCATAGTAATAGCCTCAGCAGGGCACGACAAAGCACAAAGACCACACGCTGTACAGCGTTCGCGGCCCTCTTCATCGCGTTTCAGCGAGTGCATACCACGAAAGTTCTCCGAAAACTCTCTTTTTTGCTCAGGGTAACGCACCGTAACGCTCTTTCTGAAAAAGTGCTTTAAGGTGATTGATAGCCCTTTTAAGATGGCAGGCAAATAGATCCTCTCGCCAAAGCTCAACGGCTTTGCTTCAAGTACCTTGCGTTTATTGCTAAATGATTCCATTTGATCCTTGCTCCAATTATTTAATAAAATAGTTCATTACCACGCCGGTTATCACAATGTTGGCAATAGCCAGTGGTATGAGTGATTTCCATCCCAAATCCATTAGTTGGTCATACCGAAAGCGCGGAAGCGTCCAGCGTACCCACATAAAAAAGAAGATGAAGAAAAATATTTTGGCGAACAGCGCGATAACCCCGATTATAGTTATCCAGTTTTGTGCTACGCCAGCATCCGCCAGGTAGTGCATACCCGGGAAATTATAGCCCCCGAAGTACAATGTCGCCATTACAGCCGACGAAACGAACATATTGATATACTCGGCAAACAAATAAAAGCCAAGTTTCATTGACGAATATTCGGTGTGATACCCCCCCACCAACTCGGTTTCGCACTCAGGCAAATCGAATGGCGCACGGTTAGTCTCCGCAAAGGCACATACGATGAAGATGAGGAAACCCAGTGGTTGCTTGAACACGTTCCACGTAAACCAACCATGAGACCAAAAGCCATGTTGGTCGGCAGCTATTTTGCCAAGGCTTAGCGTACCAGTCGTCATCAACAAGGCGATGATAGAAAGACCCATTGCAATTTCGTAGCTGATATTTTGCGATGCAGCGCGGATAGCACCCAGTAACGAATATTTATTGTTGGATGCCCAGCCACCGATCATAATACCGTAAACACCCAGCGACACAACGCCGAAAATGTATAATACGCCTACGTTGATGTCGGTTACCTGCAAATCGATCGGGTGGCCACCAATAACAAGCGTTTGTCCCCATGGAATTACTGCAGAGCCAATACAGGCGGTCATAATTGCAAGGGAAGGGCCCACGATGAACAAAAATTTATTTGAATTTGCAGGTATGATCTCTTCCTTCATAAACATCTTGGCGCCATCGGCCAGGGGCTGGAGGATGCCAAACGGGCCCGCACGATTGGGACCGACACGATCTTGCATAAACGCCGCAATCTTGCGTTCAGCATAGGTTGAGTACATGGCGATCAGCAGGCTGATAAGAAATATCACCACGATCAGCGCAAATTTTACTAATATATCAGTGGTTCCCATTATAAGCGTGTTTCCCTTTCAAATTGATTTTTATTGGCTTCTTTTAACACAGGGTTGGTTTTTACCACCGGCAGCGGAACCATCGTTTCATAATGATTAGCGCTCTGTACCGACCAGTTGGCCACTTTACGCGGACCTTCGATCACCCAATCGCTGGTTTTCTTTTTATCGAAACGGCAGGTGTTGCAAATGAATTCTTCAACTTCGCCATATTCATCTTTGCGAGCCGTTACACGTAGTACATCCTCGCCTTTATACCATAGGGTAACCTTACCATTGCATTTTTCGTGGTCGCAATTGCGGTGTGCCTCAACAGGTTTGGTAAACCAAACACGGTTTTTGAAGCGGAAGGTCTTATCGGTCAATGCTCCTACAGGGCAAACGTCGATCACATTTCCGGAGAAATCATTATCAACTGCTGCCTGGATGTAGGTCGATATTTCAGAATGATCGCCACGATTTAAGATACCATGAATACGGTGATCGGTAATCTGATCGGCGGTGAACACACAACGATAGCACAGGATGCAACGCGTCATGTGCAATTGTATCTTGTCGCCAATGTCGATCTTGTGGAACGTACGGCGGTCAAACTCATAGCGAGTTTTAGCGGCACCATGCTCAAAGCCAAGGTTTTGCAGATCGCACTCACCAGCCTGGTCGCAAATAGGGCAATCAAGCGGGTGATTGATCAATAACATTTCCACCACTCCCTTACGTGCTTCGATCACTTCGGGCGAAGTGATATTCTGCACCTCCATTCCATCCATCACCGTGGTTCGGCATGAAGCTACCAGTTTAGGCATTGGGCGTGGATCCTTTTCAGAACCTTTGCTAACCTTTACCAAACAGGTGCGGCATTTACCGCCGCTACCCTGAAGCTTGGAATAATAGCACATGGCCGGCGGAACAATGTCGCCGCCAATCATTCTTGCAGCGTTCAGGATGGTTGTTCCTGGTTCTACCTCAACGGAAATGCCGTCTATTGTTACTTTCATTAATTCAGATTCAAAATAAAACTAACTTCTTTAACTCCCTTTTCCGGCGGTCCAAATCTCAATACCACATTTGCACCCTCCATAAACGAAGTTCTTTCTATTGTTTCTTTTACTACTTCGTATAATTTCTTCGCATCTGGCCCATATAAATAAAACGAACCGTCGCTATTGTCTATTGCCATTTCGTGGCCATCGTATTCTCCCTGCCCACTTTCATCTACCAGGGTTCTGAGTTAGTCGGATAATTCATAAAATGGTTCATCATCATCTAAACCATAGTTGAAATAAATTATAACCGCTTGCTCGTTCCTCATTTATTTACGATGCTACCTCTTCCTTCTTCGGCAGCGGATCGGCGTAATGCGCCAGTCCGTAATTTCTTGTTGTTGCCTCCGACGGGTTGGTAACATGCCATTCAAATTCGTCCCTGAAGTGGCGGATCGCGCTGGCCACCGGCCAGGCTGCTGCGTCACCGAGCGGACAAATTGTATTTCCTTCTATTTTTTTCGATACGTCAACCAACAGGTCCATATCGCTCATTTTACCATGACCATATTCCAGGCGATGCAGCACTTTTTCCATCCATCCGGTCCCTTCGCGGCATTGCGTGCATTGTCCGCATGATTCGTGATCGAAAAAGCGTGCCGCAACTAA
>JAICXZ010000578.1 GCA_025934475.1 Mucilaginibacter sp.
CCCCCTGTTTTCGTGAACATGCTTAGTGTAAGCGCGAATTGTATTCATTAATCAAACTTTTGGACGCCCTCCCCGTCCAACCCTCAATAATCAATTCCTTTAGATCTGCAGGATCAACTTTAGGCAGGTTCACGAGCACAGCCGAATAATCCTGATAATGATCCGTAATAAAAAATACATCAGGATCTTTTTCAATCCACTTATCCCTGTCCTCAACCCGAACAACCAGCACCTCACCATTCTCCCATAATCGCGCCAAAAATTTCTTCTGCACGTGAAACCCCGGCGTGCCATAGCTTGAACCAGCCGTGGTCCCTGGTAGCGTTGCCATGATTTGGCGGATGAATTCGAGGTAAATGAAGGGATCCATTTTGGTTGTAAGGGTTGTAGAAGTTATAAATGTTAAAATGGTTATATTAACTCTATCAAATTACCAAACCTTTCTAACTTTTACAACTTCTATAACTATCGAGCAATCTCATAAACCATTACCGAATTCCCACCCTTATTATTCCGCCCCTGCGCCGTTACAATGAGGTATTTGTTGCTTTTATCAATAGCCATGCCCACGGGGTAAGAATCTGCTTTAATAGAGCCGATGGTTTTCATATCGGCTGTGCGCACTATACTGATCTTCGATTCCATATTGGCATTGGCGAAAAGGTATTTGCCATCTTCGGTCACAGTGATGGTGCGTGCGCCTTTGCCGGTAAAGGTTGTTTGCCAGTTCTGATATTGAATATTTTTTTGGCCCTGTTTTTTAAGGAAATAGTGGAGCAACTCCTTCCAGCGGGTTTTTTCAACGACGCCGTCATTATTCGAGCTCAGGTACAAATAGTCGCCCTTGATCACCAGGTGACGCACATTGTTTTTGGTGCCGAAAAGACTACCCATATACCGTTTGCCTTTCACATCAAACACCGCGATACCTCCGCCGCCCATACGGCCAACGAAAAGGTAATTGCTGTCGGGAGTAAAAACTGTTCCGCGCAGGCAAAGGCCGCAGGCCACATCGCGGTCTACTTTTTTGCCGAAATTATCCAGGTTCAGTTTATAATCGACAACAAAATGCGCCACGTACTGGAATCGCTTTGGGTCACCGGAACTGATATCGATCAAGTGGACAGTATTATCACCCCAATTGGTCACCGCAATGAATTTGTCGTCCGGCGAGCAGGCCACCATTTTAGGTAATGGCGCTGTAGGCATTACCCTTACGATCTTGTCGCTATCCACATCAATGATGGCCATCGCCGACGGCTCCTGAGCCACAGGATCGTAATCGCGGCGGTAATAGGGCACCCAGAGGTATTTGTCGTTATTGGAAAGGCACATCTCCACGGGCTTACCCATGAAAACATTGGTATCTACCCGGCCGGGCTTAAAGGAGTATCCCGGAAAGTTAGTTTCGTGGAAAAGCGCCGAGTCTGCTTTGGTAAAAGTGTGATTGATGACGGCAATCTTTTTCAGCGAATCGTTCATATCATATACCACGGTTTGTCCGCCCTCCAGGCTGTTGACATACAGCTTTTTTGCAGGTTGGCCATCGATGATCTTTTCAACCACATGTGCCGACTTGGGTGAGTAGATCGCCTTGTCATAAATATCAGTTTTGTTTGCCAGTACCGAATCTAGCGCCTGTATCCTCGCCACCAGTTTCAGCCTCACTTCGGGACTGCCGACCGATTGTATACCGATTGTCGCTTTCTGTACTTTTAATGCTTGACTATAGGCGGTAGTACTTAGTATAACCAGCAGGCAGGGGAATATTAATTTCTTCATTAAATAAGGGAAATTATATATGACTTGGAACAATGGCTATAGATCAACATTATGTTTTTTAAACTGTGTTCTAAGCATTATTGCTCCTATGACAATTGACAGAACGCAAACAGTACGTACAATAGTCCAATAAATAGAATGTGGCTTTACATAGAAATCCAAATAAATCCCGATTACCAAAAATAGCGTCGCAAATGAAATGAATATTATTTTGTATGTTTTCATTATGATAAAGTTAGGTAATTAACTAATCTATAATTAGCATAACACCTTTTAGATATTGCGTTGTGCGGTTTGGGTCTAAAAGGTTTCATTAGAACCCTAAAACAACCCCACCAACCGCTCCAAAGCCATCCCCCTGGAACCCTTGATCAGTACCGTCGAATTTTTAAAAGGCTTAGCCTTTAAAGCTTCCATCGCCTCCTCAACGGTTGGATAAAACACCGCTTCACCCCCAGCGCCAACCGCCTTGCGCCCTGCGAACTCGGAACCGATAAAAATCCGCTCATCCACATCCGTATCCAAGGCTTTTTTGATAACGGCCTCATGCTCAGCGGCCGCTTCCTCACCCATTTCAAACATATCGCCCAAAACCAATACTTTATGTTCTGCGGTTAGTTTGCCCAGGTTTTCGATAGCCACGGCCATACTGCTTGGGTTGGCATTGTAATAATCGCAGATCAGCGTGTTAGTTGCTGTTTGAGTGATCTGTGAGCGGTTGTTTTTAGGCTGATAACCGCTGATGCCGGCGTTGATCTTTTTTGGATCGATATCAAAATAAAGCCCGATGCAAATGGCGACTAATATGTTGGGAAGATTGTACTCGCCTGTCAATTGTGTTTTTACTGCATGGCATTTATCGGATCGTCTGTCGATCCATTCCAATGTCAACAAAGGCGAGTTTTCAATGATCTTTCCCGATACCAGGCTCGATGGGTCTTTTTCGCCATAATAAACAATTGGATGTAAGCCGCGCTCAACGGCCATACCTACTAATACGGCGTCGTCACAATTGACAAACGCTATATCTTTTGATTGTTTAAGATAATCGTAAAGCTCACCCTTGCCTTTTTTTACGCCTTCTACTCCTCCAAATCCTTCCAGGTGTGCCTTACCTACGTTGGTGATCAAGCCATGTGAAGGCTGCGAAATGCTGCAAAGCAACTCAATCTCTTTTTGGTGATTGGCTCCCATCTCAACTACTGCAGCCTCATGCGAATTATTGATCGACAAAATAGTAAGGGGTACACCAATATGATTATTCAGATTACCTTGGGTGGCATAGGTATTGAACCGCTGTGACAAAACAGCATTAATCAACTCTTTGGTGGTTGTTTTGCCGTTGGTACCTGTTAACCCGACTACAGGAATATTCAATTGCCTGCGATGATGACGCGCCAAATTCTGCAGTGCTAAAAGCGTATCCTCAACAAGCAAATATTGGCCATCGGCTCGATAAGTCGGATTGTCTATCACCGCATAAGCGGCTCCGGCGGCAATGGCATCTTCGGCAAAGGTGTTGGCGTCAAATTTTTCGCCTTTCAATGCAAAAAAGATACTTCCCGGCGCAATTTTGCGGGTATCGGTGCTGATAACCGGATGC
>JAICXZ010000037.1 GCA_025934475.1 Mucilaginibacter sp.
GCGGCATGGGCTTTTATGGCAATATGCCCGATAACTATAAAGTTGTGATCAATGCCAATCATAAGCTGGTGAGCAAGATCCTTGAAGCCGGCGAAGAGGCTCAGTCGCAACTAGCTAAACAGGCGTTTGACCTGGCGTTGCTTTCGCAAGGCTTGCTGACCGGCGCCGAATTGACCGAGTTTGTGAACCGCAGCGTTAACCTGATTTAATAGCCCATCCAACATAATTTAAAAGCGATGATTTTAAAAAGTCATCGCTTTTTTTGTGGAATAAATTTTGCGTAATTTTATGGAAAGTCTCCGCGTTATACATCTTTTAAGTATGAAAACCTTAAAAATATTATTGATCCTGTTACTGATAGTCGGGACAGGGTTGAGCGTCAGCGCGCAGGCAACCCGCAAGGAGAAAAAAGCTGCGAAGGAAGCTGCGATCAAGAAAAATGTTGAAGACAAAAATTACACATTTATTGCCGACCGGGCGATACCATTGGGTGGTGGCACAATTGAACTGACGTCGATATACGACATTCGGGTAACTCCTGATAGCGTCATTTCTTATTTGCCATATTTCGGTCGTGCTTATTTTGATGTGGGTTATAACTCCACCGATCAGGGCCTAAAGTTTACTTCAACAAACTTTGATTACCATGCAACGGCGGCAAAAAGAGGTGGTTGGGAAATTGTAATCAAGCCCAAAGATGTAAAATACTTGCAGTCGTTGCACTTTTACATTTCACCTTCTGGTTATGGGCAACTGAATGCAACAACCATAAACAGGGATGCCATAAATTACCAGGGACATTTAAAATAAGTCTTTCAAATGTCCTAAAATATTGTCCCCTAAAGGGTACAAATGTGGCTAATTCGCATATAGCCAGCTAAGCGATTTCATGGTACAGAGTTTGGACAATGATTGATGTTTAAATCATTTGCCATGAAAAACTTAAGTAAACTCCTGGTGGCAGTTGGCCTGCTTTTATGCGGTTCAAATGCCCTCCTGGCGCAATCCTCGCTCGACGCAGCAAGGAAAGCGAACGAAGTAAAAAGACTGGTTGATAGTGCCCGTTATACCTTTTCGGCAGAGCGGCTGGTTTCAGATAAGGGCAAACACGAAGGCGTACGGACACAAGGCGACCTCGATATTTCGAAAGACACCCTGATCGCTTACTTGCCTGACGATGGCAAGTCGCCCTCGTCACCTGTCAAGCCTATGAATCCAGGCCTCACTTGCACCAAATTCACTTACAATATGACACCCAATAGCAATGGTGGCTACGTTGTAAAAATCGTGCCTGATGGTAAATATGCCTCTGAGATTGGTGATGTGGATATGATCATCACCAAAGAGGGTTATGCCAAGGTTACCATCAAACGGGGCGAAAAGAAATCCCTCGTTGTAACCGGTTACATCAAACAGCACGAGCCGGATTTCGCCCCGGTTAATCGTGTTGCAGTACAGTAAACGGGAGAAAAGGGGTTGAAGTTTAAAAGTCTAAATGACCCAAATTATCCTTCAGCCCCACTCCTGATATTTTTAGCCTGAAAGCTTCCTGAACGAGGTAAAATATCTTTTTTGCGGCCTGTTTGAAGTTCATGCCATGCGGTCTTATATTGGAAATGCAGTTCCGCGACTCGTCTGTCAATCCTGGTTTAGGCTGATAAGTTATATAAACGCCCAAACTGTCGGCCGCACTTAACCCCGGCCTCTCGCCTATTAATATTATTGACAACTTTGATCGCAGCGCCCAACCAATATCATCGGCAATAGCTACCCGTGCTTGTTTTACAAGACATACCGGCCCCAATTTTATATCTGCTGACTGGAGTTGAGGAATCAGCACTCTCAATAGTCCAATGGAATTATGATTGATGGCTGTCGCCGATAAACCGTCAGCGATAATTATGACTAGGTCAGGATCATTTTTATATCGTTCTAGTAACTCGGTCGATTCTTCATTTAGCTGCCGCCCAAGATCAGGCCGTTGCAGATATTGTTCGCGATAAGCGGCTTTGCTGTGTAGCTGAAGTATCGGCAAATCAAACTCTTTCAGGTTTTCGATAAGTCTATCCAGATCAAGTTCCGAATAAACAGCATCCCGTGCATGAGCGTGCGCCAGGTTGAAGGCAAGTGATTGTTTTATAGGAATACTGGTTCCGGCCCGCCCCAACCCTATTCTTGCGGCAGTAAATTCCTTCAAAGGCTCGAGGAGATTTTCTTCAGGTTGTGTTATTTCATCCATAGTTGTTGCATTTCCTGTATCAATCCGGCGTTTCTTCGCGATATAAGGTCACCTTTTTCGTCCATTATACCCTGACGCATCAGCCATTGTTCGAACTCAGGAGCAGGCCGCAATCCAAGTACTTTTCGAAGATAGACAGCATCATGGAACGATGTCGACTGGTAATTGAGCATAATATCATCCGAGCCCGGCACGCCCATGATAAAATTACAACCGGCTACCCCAAGGAGTACAAGCAGATTGTCCATGTCGTCCTGGTCGGCCTCAGCGTGGTTGGTATAGCAGATATCCGCGCCCATAGGCAGCCCCAAAAGCTTTCCGCAAAAATGATCCTCCAAAGCAGCCCGGATAATTTGTTTTCCGTCATAAAGATATTCGGGACCGATGAAGCCAACCACGGTATTAACGAGCAATGGTTTGTACCTTCTGGCGACAGCATATCCCCTTACCTCGCAGGTTTGCTGATCGACGCCATGATGTGCATTGGCTGATAGCTCGCTACCCTGGCCGGTCTCAAAATACATTACATTCTGACCGATAGTACCCCGTTTCAGTGATAAAGTTGCATCATAAGCCTCATCAAGTAACGACAAATTGATGCCGAAACTGGCATTAGCCTTTTGTGTTCCTCCGATCGACTGAAAGCAAAGATCTACCGGCAGCCCTTGTCTGATCAATTCGATTGTTGTACTAACATGCGACAAGACACACGATTGTGTCGGAATTTCGAATTGCTGACGTAACCTGTCCATCAGCAGCAACAGGTTGCTCACTTCCTGTAAACTGTCTGTTGCCGGATTGATGCCGATAACCGCATCGCCGCTTCCGTACAGCAGCCCGTCTATCATACTGGCGGCAATTCCCTTTGGATCGTCAGTTGGGTGATTGGGCTGGAGCCGGGTCGAAAAATGTCCCTTTAACCCGATTGTATCCCTAAACTTCGTGATAACCTCAATCTTCCTTGCCACAGCCACCAGGTCCTGGTTACGCATCAATTTGGAAACTGCAGCAGCCATTTCGGGTGTAACCGCGGAAGCTATTCTGCTTAAGATGTCCCCTGTTGTTTCATCCTGCAACAGCCAATCACGAAACTCACCTATAGTTAAACCACTAATTAAATTAAAATCTATATCATTATGATTATCAATTATTAATCTGGTAATTTCATCATCTTCATAAGGAATTACAGCTTCGTTAAGAAAAGTTTTCAACGGGACATCGGCGAGGGCTATCTGCGCCGCAACCCGTTCCTCGTAGCTTTCTGCCGCCAGGCCGGCCAACACATCGCCGGAGCGATGCGGCGATGCTTTGGCAAGCAGTGTTTTCAGATCGCTAAATCTGTACGTTTTCCGGCCGATGGTGTTATGATATGCCATGAGTTATTCGGATGAGATCATGACTTCGGCCTGCACAAGCAAAATATCGCCTGTTATTTTCTTCTTGTGCTTTCCTAAAGCCAGGAATAGGGCGACAACCAAAGCAAGCCCACCAAAGAAATACAGGCTAAGCATGAAATTGAAATAAATAATAGCGACAAGGCACAAACCACTCAAAGCGAACGCTAGTGCCGGAAAATAAGGATACAGAGGAGATGCAAAGGGTCTCTCAAGGGCAGGCTCCTTTCTTCGAAGAACAAAGAGGCTCAGCATACTCATCATATACATTAATACAGCACCCAGTACCGAGATAACTATCACTTTGTCTGTAATATGTTCAAATTTCAGTCCCAACAGCAAGGTGCAGATACTTACAACTCCCCCGCCCACTAATGCCCAATGTGGCGTTTTATAACGATGATTAACACCCGACAGGAATCCGGGCAAATAACCGCTCCTGGCCATAGCAAATACCTGTCGCGAACACGCAAGTATAATTCCATGAAATGAGGCAATTAGTCCAAACAAGCCAATACCCGTAAAGACTTTAGTAAGACTGCTGCCGTTGCCCAACACGATACTTATGGCAGCAGGCAATGGATAGTCCAGGCTGCTCAATTTGCGCCAATCGGTAACACCTCCTGTAAGGATCATGACGCCCAGCGCCAGCAATACCAATGTTACGATGCCGTAAATATAGCCTCGTGGAATATTGCGTTTTGGGTCCTTTACCTCTTCGGCAACCTGGGCAACCCCTTCTATTGCCAGGTAAAACCATACAGCAAAAGGCAGAGCCGCAAAAACACCGCTCCAGCCAAATGGCATGGGGTGACTTAAATAATTACCCATCTTAAATCCCGGCCCTATAATGCCCATAAAGATCAGCAACTCGGCAACAGCTAAAAGTGTAATGAATACAGAAAACGCGGCCGACTCCTTGATACCGATGGCATTAATAATGATAAACAACACGTTAAAGGCTATCGCCGATGCTACCACCGGAATCGCCGGATACAAGAAATGAAAATAACTACCTAATGAAAAACCTATTGCCGGCGTGGCAAATAGAAAATCGATCAGCGTGGCGTAACCGGCAATCAAACTCGCCACCGGCCCCATGGCCCGGTAAGCGTATGCAAAAGCTCCACCAGCATGTGGTATAGATGTCGTCAATTCGGTATAGCTGAACACGAAAGTGACATACATCAACGTAACCACAAGTGTTGCGATGAGCATACCAATAGTTCCCGATACAGCCCAGCCGTTGTTCCACCCAAAATATTCACCTGATATTACCAATCCCACCGCTATGGCCCATAAATGGACGGGTCTCAGAACTTTCTTAAGCTTTTCGGGTCGGGTATTGCTCATCAATAATGTTGTTTTTCTATGGTCGGTTTAAAATACTTAAAGCCACTATTAAAACAAAATCAGCATTGTTATCAAATTATTAAACAAACCAGCGGGGAAAAAATTGAAACATTACTTACGATTAGTTGTTTCACCGCTGAACAATTGATTAAAAGCATGTTACGGATACCGGTTCCTTCTGACGGATTGTCGGAGCTTGACTATACCAAGCTATCGCAATTTGACATTCCTGAGCCGGGTAACGGTTTCAGATCTGAAATAAACAACTCGGTGATCATGGCATTTGACGATGAGCAGGAAGCCATCGAATATGCCCATCTGATCGATGAATACACCGAACTACTAAGTGACCAGGAATCAGAAGAATTTTTAATTGCAGCCGACATCATCAAAGCCATCGGCGATGATGAATTTGTTCAGGCTTACATCCAAAGCTGATTAAATTTCAACAATCACTCCCGAGAAGGTTAATCCACCTCCAAATCCAAGCATTAACACCTTGTTTCCTTGTTTTATTTTGCCGGCTTTTGAAGCAATGTCGAAAGCCAGTGGTATTGAGGCAGACGAAGTGTTGCCCAAATATTCGATACTGCTCAGCATCTTATCAATGGGATAATTGATCTCGTTTGCTACGCCTTCAAGAATGCGCATGTTGGCACTATGGAGGATGATCCAGTCGAGTTCCTCGAGCTTCATTGAGTTTATTGCCAATAATTTGATGATTTGGGAGCTTACAGTTTGTATTGCCCATTTAAATACCACCTTGCCGTTCTGGTGAATTTTCCCATTTGCATCTATCTGTTCGCCGTTAACGATGTTGTTGTTTTGCGACAGATAGAGATCTTTGCCGTGGCTGCCATCTGAACCCGTAACCACCTTAAATATCCTGGCTTTTTCGGATGGCTCCACTAATGCCACCCCCGCTCCATCTCCAAATAAGATGCAGGAGGTGCGGTCGGTAAAATCGGTAAATTTCGACAAGGTTTCCGCGCCGAATACGAGTACTTTCTTATGCGTACCAGCGGCAATAAGCCCCTTAGCCAATACTAATCCATATACAAAACCCGAGCAGGCCGACATGATATCGAGGGCGCCGGTATTTGTTAACCCGAGGCCATTCTGTACCTGGCTTGCAGTACTTGGCATCACCTGATCGGCGGTGGTGGTACTTACAATGATAAAATCTACGTCGGCGAGCGCAATTTCGGGATTTTCTGCAGCCAGGTTCTTAGCTGCTTTGATACAAAGGTCACTGGTGAATTCGTCATCAGCGGCAAATCGGCGCTCTCGTATGCCGGTTCGGCTTACTATCCATTCATCGTTTGTATCAATGAATTGTTGAAAATAACTGTTTGTGATCCTTTTCTCAGGCGCGTAAACCGCGATAGCGGTGATTTTAGATTCCATCTGGTAAGATTGTATGTTGTGGGTTGATCAAAGATAACAACTGTTTGATGATTTACCAGAAAGTGAAATCAAAGTAAACAATTCGCGATCAAACCGGTCCAGCCAGTTTGATGCGACGCTCCCAGACCACGGCCATTGTCACCGTCAAAATATTCATAAAAAAGCAGGTGGTCTTTAAAATGCGGATCGCTTTGGATTTTCTCGTGGTCGCCAAATATTGCCCGCCTGCCGTTCTCATCACGCTGAAACAGTTTTAACAGCCTGCTGTACAATTCATCCGCTACTTCCTTCAGGTTCATAAAATTACCTGAGTTGGTAGGGCATTCGATCCTATAATTATCGCCGTAATACTGGTAATATTTATGCAGGCTGTGCACAATGAGGTAATTCATTGGCATCCACACCGGGCCGCGCCAGTTGCTGTTGCCGCCAAATAATCCGCTATCGCTTTCGGCAGGCGTATATTTAACGCTAAACTCATGCCCATCTACAGCCAACCGATAAGGATTTTCCAGGTGATATTTGGAAAGTGCCCGGATGCCATGCGGACTCAAAAATTCGTTTTCATCCAGCAGGTGACGCAGGAGCGCCTTCATCCGATAACCGCGCAACAGGCTCAGCAAATGCTTCCCTTCCGAATTCTTTTCATTCCAGCGTGAAACCAGGCCAGCGAGATCAGGGCGGTTGTTTTCGAACCATTTCATCCGGCCCTTAAAAACAGGGCTGTTGGTAATATCGGCGTCGTCCAGCACTTCAGTGGCGAACAATGGAATCAAACCTACAATGCTTCGCACTTTCATTTTTTGGACCGTTCCATCTGGTGATCGTAGTTGATCATAAAAGAAACCATCTTCATCGTCCCAAAGGCCCTCATTGTACTGGCCCAGGTTCGACATTGCCCCTACGATATAAATAAAGTGCTCGAAGAATTTGGATGCGATATCAGCATATGCATTATCATAAGTTGTCAATTCGGCTGCAATGCGAACCAGGTTGAGCGAGTACATCGCCATCCAACTGGTGCCGTCAGCCTGTTCTAATTGCTGACCATTGGGCAGATGGGCGTTCCGGTCAAATACACCAATATTATCCAGCCCCAGGAAACCGCCTTCGAAAATGTTATTTCCCTGGGCGTCCTTTCGGTTCACCCACCAGGTAAAATAGAGCATTAGTTTATGGAATATCCGTTCGAGGAACTTTGTATCGCCTTCCCCACCGTTTGCCTCCTTATCCTGCTTGTAAATCGACCAGGTAGCCATCGCCAGCACAGGCGGATTGGCATCGCCGAAATCCCATTCATAAGCTGGAAGGGCGCCGTTAGGATGCATATACCAGTCGCGGGTAAGTAAAAGCAATTGATCTTTGGCAAAGTCCATGTCTACCGTGGCCAGCGCCTGGCAATGAAAAGCCAAATCCCAGGCGGCAAACCAGGGGTACTCCCATTTATCGGGCATCGAGATCACATCGTGGCAATTCAGATGCGGCCATTTGCTGTTTCTGCCGTTAACTCGCTCGGAAGGTGGTTTAGGTCCGGCCGGATCACCGTTGATCCATTTATGAATATCGTAATGATAAAACTGCTTGCTCCAAAGCAATCCCGCAAATGCCTGGCGATGTATCATTTCATGATCGCTGCCGTGTTTGTGGCTATGCAGACTTTGGTAAAACTCGTCCGCTTCTTTTATCCTTGTTTCGAATAATTCGTCAAAACCTTCAAAGTTTCTCCTGGCATCCGGGGTGAGCAGTAATCTCAGGGTAATACTTTGTTCGGCCGGTATAGTCAGATCGTAGTTTGCGGCAGCCTTCGTACCAACATTCCTTGGATTAACTGTCTCCGCACTGTGCACAATCCGATCGTTTATTCCATCCTTATAATAACATTTTGCATCATCGTAATTATAAAGACGTTGTGTATTCGTCTCGTTTTCGCAGAAAAGAAATTCGGGCTCCCCTTCGGTTTTTAGCCACAGCTGGCCGAGGGAGTGATGAAAAATATCAAGCACGCCCGGCGATTCATATTCAATCTGCGGTTTATAGTTATCATAACCCCAGGCCCAGGTATTACGAAACCAAACGGTGGGCAACACATTGAGCTGCGCTTCTTCTTCTCCGCGGTTGAAAATGGTAATCTTTACCAGGATTTCGCTGGCCGAATCTTTTGCATATTCGACAAAAACATCGAAATATTTATTCTGATCAAAAATACCGGTATCGATCAGCTCAAATTCCCGGTCATTTTTGGTGCGCCGTTTATTTTCTTCAACAAGCCATGAATAAGGATATTCCTGCTGCGGATACTTGTACAGCATTTTCATGTACGAGTGTGTAGGCGTATTATCGAGGTAATAATAAAACTCCTTTACGTCCTCGCCGTGATTGCCCTCGGGATTAGATAAGCCAAAATAGCGCTCTTTGATTATAGGGTCTTTTTTATTCCACAAAGCCAACGCGAAGCATAGGTACTGATTGTCGTCACATATCCCTGCTATGCCTTCCTCGCTCCACCGATAGGCTTTGCTGCGCGCCATATCATGAGTGATATAGTTCCAGGCGTCACCATTTGCGCTATAATCTTCGCGCACGGTTCCCCACTGGCGGTCGCTTACATAGGGTCCCCATTTTTTCCAGTGATGATCTTTCAGTCGTTCTTTTTCAGCGTTCATCAGTTCCAGGCATTACGCAAAAATCTTAACCAATTGCCATGCATCATGTTTTCAATATCTTCCTGTTTGTACCCGCGTTTAGACAACAAGGCCGGTATTTTCTGCAGATCGGCTATAGTCTCCAGGTCATAAGGGCATTGCTCACGACCAAAGGCGCCATCTAAATCCGAACCGATGCCCACATGTAAAGCATTCCCCGCAATTTGGCAGATGTGATCGACGTGATCTATCATTACTTCCAAACTACAGTTCATGTCCTTAGGATTCGATTCAAACCGTATCCAACCAGGCACCATCATCCACGCATCAAGCGCTGCGCCAATTACCGCCCCGCGATCGATGAGTGCTTTGATCATCTCGTCGCTATACTGGCGATTGTGATTCACCAGAGCCCTGCAATTGTTGTGGCTGGCCCAGATATGGCCGTTAAAGTTATCCAAAGCCTGCCAGAAAGCATCGTCGCATAAATGTGTGGCGTCGAGGATAATACCCAATCGCTCTATTTCTTTTAACAGTTCAAGCCCTTGCTTGCCCATTTTCCCGGTTGCGTCGGTTCCATTGGCGTAGCGCCCCGGGCCATAGTGCGCCGGGCCTACAGCCCTTAAACCATATCGATAAGCGCGTTCCAGGTGGCCAACTGTAACAATAGAATCGGCGCCTTCAAGGCTGAGTATATAGCCGATACGTTTTTTTTCCGACGTGTCATCGTTCCAATGCTGTAAATGCCTTTCGAGTGATTCCAGGTCGGTTATTTGCACCATCTCACCGTCGTCCTCCATTGTGTGGTACCAGGCAACTTGTCCTTGCGTTTGCGCCCAGGCCTGTTCGGGCGAGTGCCAGCCAGGCAAAGGATTATCGAGTGCAACAAAGCGACCTATTTGCGTTGCCACAACAAGGCCGATATCGCCTCTCCTTAGCTCCTCAAGGGATACGGTAGCATTTCCGCGATCGGGTTTATCGGTCATACCTTTTTCGCGGGCATTAATTTCAGACACCGGCCGGCGCAGATCGCGGTTCCATTCCAGCGCGTTCATGCTTAGGTCGAGGTGGGCGTCGATGGTGAACATTGTTTTGGTTAAGTAATTGATTGAGTGAGCGAGTAATTATTTACGATTTCAGATTTACGAATGACGATTTTGTCAATTACGATAAAAAACCAATAAATTTAAATTTTGCGATTTAAAGCTATGCAACATAATCAACTCAATCAACCACTCAACTAATCAACTTAAATCGTGATTTTTCGGTCCCTGGCAATATTGCGCCATTCGCCGGTTATTTGATGATCTTCTATAGTTATAGCACGTTCGTACAAGGCTATCGTAGGACAAACATGGTAGGGCATACCATATAGTACGTCGCCAACTTTATATTGATGTCCCTCGCCTGCTTCCAGTACCAGATGCTCTTCACTTTGTCCTATTGGTTTCAAATCTGGTGTGTTGATAAAATATACGCGTTTAGTTAACTCGTTTTCTGCTGATACGGATTTGTGGCCAAGGTCTATACAAATTTTTGTTTCATCAGGCAATGATATGACTCGTGAAACAACCAAAGCGGCCGGCAAAAAAGGTTGTTCAGCATAAAGAAGCGAGTATCCCCGGTCCCAATAGATAAAAGTGCCTGGGCTGCATTCAATTTCTTTTCTTTTGGCGTGAATTGGGAAAGTTGGTGAGCCGCCGGCCACGATAATTGGTTCGGGATAGCCTTTTTGGGTTATAGCTTTCTGCAATTCCTGAACAGCCTGATATGCTTCGTTGCATTTCAGAGTCCTGATTTCGAGATCAGCATCATGTAAATGACCGTCATAGGCATGAAGACCAACAATTCTGATTCCTTTTAGCAATTGGCATCCCTCATAAAGTTTCAGTGCATGCTCTGGCACAATACCCGTTCGATTTTGCCCTACATTCAGATCGATGTATACCGGGATTTGAATATTGTCCTTCAGAGCTTCTTCCGAAATACTTGTAGCCGCGTCAATATTATCAATCAGGCAGGAATAGCTTGTACCAGCATATGTTTTGGTCAATTGGATAAATCGATCCAACTTTGGCCCTATCGGCTGATAGGCAAGTAAGGCATCTTTTGCACCAACCGTCCCAAGCATTTCGGCCTCGGCAATTGTGGCACACTTGAATTTAGTGATGCCAGCCTGTATCATCAATGAGGTCGCCTCTTTGGCTTTGTTGGTCTTAACATGTGGCCTTAATCGCGAAACATCATCGATCATTCCTGTGAGCAGACTGATGTTTTGCTTAACCCGATCCGGGTAGATAACTAACGCGGGTGTATCGAGCTTATCGATATCGTTTATTTCGAACCAATTCTGATCGGCCATAATATTTAAATGTCTGCAAGTAAGACGCAAGATTTTGCGTCTCTCTACATTTCTAATTCGAACATTGCCTCGATTTCTACCGGGATATTATCGGGTAGCGAACCCATGCCTACTGCACTGCGCACACCTATGCCGTTATCCTCGCCCCAAACTTTAGCGAACAGCTCGCTGCACCCGTTAATTACAAAAGGATGTTTTTCAAAATCAGCGGTGCAATTAACCATGCCTAACACTTTTATCACACGTTTCACTTTATTGAGACTACCAAGATTAGTTTTTATGGTTGAAAGAATAGCTAATCCTA
>JAICXZ010000540.1 GCA_025934475.1 Mucilaginibacter sp.
CCCACCCCAGCCGACCTGCACGGAAATATCAAGCAGGTATTAGTTGAATATCTCGCCGCCGGTTTGGATCCCGAAGTGGCCACCTTATACGTTCAATCGGATGTGCCGGAAGTGGCGGAGCTTTATTTATATATGAATATGAATGCCTACCTGGGCGAATTAGAGCGCGCTACTTCCTTTAAAGATAAGGTTCGTGCACAACCCGATAATGTGAATGCGGGACTGCTCACCTACCCAGTTCTAATGGCAGCAGACATCATCATCCATAAAGCCACTAAAGTTCCGGTAGGCAAGGACCAGGAACAGCACCTCGAGATGGCGCGCACGTTTGCCAACCGTTTCAATCGCTTGTACAACAATGAGTATTTTCCCGAGCCTTATGCATTTAGTTTTGGCGACAACCTGGTAAAAATACCGGGGCTTGACGGCAAAGGTAAGATGGGTAAATCTGAAGGTGAGGCCAACGCGGTTTACCTGTCGGACGAGCCGGAAGTGATCCGCAAAAAAGTAATGCGCGCGGTTACCGATAGCGGCCCAACAGTTGAGAATCAGCAAAAACCACAAGAAATACAGAATTTGTTCGACCTGATGAAAGTAGTTTCTGCTGCCGACACTTACGAACATTTCGATAAGCTATATAATTCGTGTAGCATTCGCTATGGCGATATGAAGAAGCAGCTGGCTGAGGATATGATCTTTGCCACCGCCCCCATCCGCGAAAAGATTAATGCCATTGCCGCGGATGCTCCATATCTGCGCCAGGTTGCCCGTCATGGCGCCATCAAAGCCCGCGAGAGCGCTTCCAGGACTATTAAAGAAGTTAGGGAAATCATTGGGTTTAGAGGCTTCTAGAAAAGTCGGTAATCAATAGACCATAGTCCATAGCCGATTTCGCCATGGACTATCTACCATGGACAAGCAATCTTCATTTTGACTTTTAACTTTTGAATTTTAACTTTAGCGGATGCACTTAGCAATTGTAGGAAACATAGGCGCCGGCAAAACAACCCTGACCGAAATGCTGGCAAAAAACTACGGGTGGGATCCCCTTTTTGAAGCCGCTGACAATAATCCTTATCTCGAGGATTTTTACAGCGACATGAAGCGCTGGAGTTTTAACCTGCAGATCTATTTCCTCAATAGCCGCTTTAAGCAGATCACCGAGATACAAAAAAGCAAGCGCAACATCATACAGGACCGTACCATCTACGAGGATGCATACATCTTCGCTGAGAACCTGCACGATATGGGCCTGATGACCACCCGCGACTATGAAAACTACCAGGCTATTTTCGATAACATCACCGCGTTTATTAAAGCACCTGATCTTTTGGTATACCTGAAAGCGTCAGTGCCAACATTGGTTAACAATATTCAACGCCGCGGCCGTGAATATGAAAGTGGCATCCGCCTCGATTACCTTTCCAAATTGAACGATAAATACGAGAAATGGATCAAGGGCTACAAACTGGGCAAAGTGTTGATCCTGGACAAAGACAAGCTCGACTTCGCCAATAATACCGAAGATATGGCTTCGATTGTGGAGAAGATTGAGCGGGAAATTAATGGATTGTTTTAGGTTGGACGTTATACGTATTACATTATACGTAGATACTTCTATTAACATCATCCGCCGCAAAGATTAACGTAAAACGTACAACGTCAAACGTATAACTGTCTACCACTATGCAAGTTCTCGGCATCATCCCCGCCCGCTACGCCTCCACCCGTTTCCCGGGTAAACCGCTGGTTGATATTGGTGGTAAAAGCATGATTCAGCGTGTCTGCGAGCAGGCAAAAAAATGCCGCGACTTGAATGAAGTTGTCGTTGCTACGGATGACGATCGCATTTTTGATCACGTATCCGGTTTTGGCGGCTTGGCAATAATGACTTCTTCTGATCATCAAAGTGGTACCGACCGTTGTGCTGAGGTTGCTCTAAAATATCCAGACCACCAGGTTATTATCAATATACAGGGTGATGAACCTTATATCGATCCAGAGCAGATAAGTAAAGTCATTTCCTGTTTCGATTCGCCAGATACACAATTGGCCACTTTAGTTAAAAAGGTAGTTAGCGAGCAGGAATTGTTTAACGCAAACTCGCCAAAGGTTATCTTAAATAAAAATTCGGAGGCTATTTACTTCTCGCGCTCTCCCCTGCCGCATATCCGAGGACAGGAACAAATGAACTGGCTGAACCACTTCACCTATTTTAAGCATATTGGCATTTACGGTTATCGCGCCGATATTTTGCAACAGATCACCAAGCTGCCAGTATCATCGCTCGAGAAAGCCGAAAGCCTGGAGCAGTTGCGCTGGATAGAGAATGGGTACCGAATCAAAGTGGCAGAAACCGAATTGGAAACCTACGCAATTGACACCCCGAGTGACCTGGACAATTTGAATCAGACAACCTTATCTTGACTGTCTGAACTCTGATTTTTTTGATTGAATGAAAACTATGAGAAAAAAATGCAGTCATAGTCCTTCAAAAAATCATTCCAATCATAGTTCAAAACAAAAAAGCAGCCTCTCAAATAATCACAAAAAGCACAGGTCCAAACAATGTTTGTAAAAGATGGATACCCCTTAAGCGACTTAACTGGTAAAATTATTGGCTGCGCTATGGAAGTCCACAAGCTGCTTGGTAATGGTTTCCAGGAAGTGATTTATCAACGCGCATTAGATATTGAAATGCGCCTGCAAGGATTGGCATTCAGCAGGGAGCACGAGATGGACATCTTCTATAAAACAGAAAATATTGGTACGCGGAGAGTTGATTTCTTTGTCGAAGGAAAGATAATGCTCGAATTAAAAGCAATTACCCAATTGGAAGATGTACACCTGGCTCAAGCTATCAATTATCTTGAAGCTTATGGCTTAGATATTGGGCTGCTTATCAACTTTGGCAATACTTCTTTGCAATTTAAAAGGGTGATGAAGCCGAAAAAGTCTTGAACTGTGATTTAAATGATTTAATGAATACTATGACATAATTAAAATCATAGTCGGTCAAATAATCAAAAAAATCACAGTTCAAGATAAAAACTCATGGTCCGTCAAATAATCAATACAATCATAGTTCAGACAACCCGCTTTCCACATCCAAAAACCTTTTCAACAATTGTGACTGCCTTCGTCGCAGTTCCGAAATTTTTGCTACTTTTGTATCCCGTACACAAACAGCCGGAGACGGTATAAAATTTGTCTCCAAAACAACTGATCATCATGACCAAATACATTTTTGTGACGGGCGGCGTTACCTCGTCGTTAGGGAAAGGCATTATTTCAGCCTCGTTAGCCAAGCTCCTTCAGTCCCGCGGGTATCGCGTAACCATCCAAAAATTCGACCCCTACATCAATATCGATCCGGGTACTTTGAATCCTTACGAACATGGCGAATGCTATGTGACAGAGGACGGCGCCGAGACCGATCTTGACCTTGGCCATTATGAGCGGTTTTTGAACACGCCTACGTCGCAAGCTAATAACATTACGACAGGGCGCATTTATCAAAACGTAATCAACCAGGAGCGTGAGGGGGCATTTTTAGGGAAAACAGTACAGGTGGTTCCGCACATCACCGATGAG
>JAICXZ010000322.1 GCA_025934475.1 Mucilaginibacter sp.
ACACGTATCGTCGAGGGTGAACCTATCGGCGAATTTTATGGTTACAAAGTTGTCGGCATCTTTCAGAATGCACAACAGATTGCGGCTTCAAAACAAACCACTGCGCTTCCGGGGGATTTTATCTACCAGGATACCAATGGTGATGGCGTGATCGACGGCCGGGACAGGGTAGTACTTGGTAACCCCAACCCTAAATATAACTACGGTATTAATACTTCATTTACTTATAAAAATTGGGACCTGATGGTGGACATGCAGGGTGTTGCCGGTGTGTCTATTTATGATGCCGACATAGCTTATCGCTATGGTAACGAAAACTTCACTGAAGACTTCTTTACACATCGCTGGCATGGCGAGGGTACGTCAAATACCTACCCGTCTGTTAATGTGGGCTCAAATGCCAATGCTGCTCCAAACTCATTCTATGTACAAAGCGGAGCTTATTTCAGGGTACGCAATGTGCAATTGGGATATACCTTTCCGAGTCAGATGCTAAGCAATTGGGGTATTAAGAAGCTAAGGTTGTTTGCCAACGCTCAAAATGCACTCAACGTTTTTGGGTACAAAGGGTTTAACCCCGAAGTTGGCGGCAGTGTAGGAAATCTTGGAATCGATGCTAACGTATATCCATTATACGCGACTTACAACTTTGGTGTGAACGTTACTTTCTAATTGAGATAAAGAGATGAAGAATCAAAAGAACTTTATGCAGAAAACACTTGTTTTTAGTATTTCTGCATTATTACTGATAGCGTATCAGAGCTGTAAAAAAAGCTTCCTGAACGTTCAGGCAAAAGGTACTGTTGCCGCCACTAAATTCTGGCAGACGCAGCAGGATGCGACCGATGCCGTTAATGGTATGTATGCTTACCTACACTCGTGGACCAACATCGCGTTCGCTCCTATCGCAGTAGAAAGCATGGGATCAGACGATGTGGATAAAGGAAGCTCGCCCACCGATGCGACCTTTATGAACGACTTTCATAATTTCACGGCCAGCTCGACCGAGGGCCAGATAGCTGACTTTTGGAGTGGCGAATACGCGACCATTAACCTGGCGAACCAGGTAATTGACAATGTGCCCGGTATCAGCATGGACGCATCATTAAAGGCCCGTTATATTGCCGAGGCCACATTTATTCGTGCCTATGCTTACTTCAGGCTGGTAAGAGCGTTCGGCGATGTGCCGCTCCGTTTACATGTACCCAAAGGTGCTTCAGAATACAACATTCCGCGTACCCCCAAAGCTCAGGTTTGGACAGCTATTGAAACTGACCTGACCAATGCAGCTGCGGCATTGCCACAGTCTTATTCAGGCGCCGATATAGGCAGAGTAACTAAAGGCGCTGCGCTGGCACTACATGCAAAAGCTGCTATGTACCAGGCCAAGTGGAGTGATGTGCTCAGTTACACCAACCAGGTAATGGGTATGGGCTATTCGCTGTTCCCTAACTATGAGCAAATGTTCAGGACAAACAACAAAAACAACTCCGAGTCGATTTTTGAAATTCAATGTATGCTAATCCCGAACAATCCTACTGCTTCTAATTCGCAATACTCACAGGTACAGGGAGTTCGCGGCTCAACCGGTGGTGGCTGGGGTTTCAACGTTCCTAGTGCCGAGCTTGCTGCTGCTTATGAACCCGGCGATCCCCGCAGGGATGCAACCATTATTTTCAGGGGCGAAACCACACCAGAGGGGGACGTGATACCAGCATCAGGTGATAACCCCATGTATAATCAAAAATCATATGTGCCTTTCAGTCTTTATGTATCGGGCTTTAACGAAGGCTGCCAGCAGAACAAAATCGTCTTGCGCTACGCTGATGTATTGCTGATGAACGCTGAGGCTAACAATGAACTGGGTAACACCGCTGCTGCATTGGCTTCATTGGAATTGGTTCGTGCCCGTGCCCGTGGAGGGAACAATGCGATTCTTCCAGCAGTTACTACGACTGATAAAAGTCAGCTGCGCACAGCCATCTGGAACGAGCGGCACGTAGAGCTTGCCATGGAGTTTGACCGTTATTTCGACGTGATCCGCCAGGGCCGAGCTGCTGCGATATTTGGACCGAGAGGCTGGAAAGCAGGAAAGAATGAAGTGTGGCCGCTCCCGCAAAATGAGATCGATCTCAGCGCGGGCACATTAACCCAAAACCCCGGTTATTAATTTAAAATCGTAAAAGAAGATGAAAACATTCAAACATATACTTATGACCGGGCTTGCGATGGGTACGGTCATAAGCCTGGCGCTCTCTTCGTGTCAGAAAGAATTCAATGCCAAGTCATACGCGCCTAAAAAACCGCTGCCAACATATGGCGGATATAGTGCGTCAAAAGATATAGAACCTTCTCACCTCGTGGCTTACTGGCCATTTAGTGGTAATTTGAAGGATAGCATTTCGGGAACCGCAGGTGTAAACACAGGCACCAGTTTTACTACAGGTGTTGAGGGACAAGGCCTGCAAGGTGCGCTCAACTCTTATGTAATAACCAACGCACCTGCGGCAGTAAAGGCTTTGCATAGCTTTACCGCGACAGTTTGGTACAACATGACCGAGGCTTCAAACACCGGTGGTATAGTAAACCTGGTTGACGTAGTAAACAACCAATACTTTTGGGGTAATCTGGATATATTCCTGGAAAATCCTAAAGATGCAACAACTGGCCAGGTCAAGGTGCATATGTTCAACAATGGCGCAAGTGCTACAGGCGTTGATGGCTGGGAAGGGGACTATGTGATAGCCAATGCCTTTGGACAATGGAACCAGATCACCGTTACCTATGATGATACTGCGGGGGTAATTACTGTTTATTACAATGGCGCATCGGTAGGATCAAATACGCCTACAGGTTTTGCTCCGCTTAACTGGTCGGGGATAAGCCAGATGGTTTTTGGAACAGTACAATTCCAAACCAATCCCTCGCTGACGTCGGCAACGACTTCGCAGCCCTGGGCATCGTTTCTGACAGGTTCGATGGACCAGGTGAGGTTTTATGACGAGGTGCTGTCTGCATCGCAGATTAATGCGTTATACAATCTCGAAAAGTTAGGAAGATAATTGGTTGATTGATTAGTTGAGGCTGTCTGTCTGTAAAACACGGGCAGCAGCCTTTTTACTGAAATTTGCTATCGTGACTATTACAGCGGATGATAATTTAAAAGGACTTACAAATCTTAGGTCGATGCTTACAATGCTTTTGCCATTGCTATTGCTGGCGTGCGGTAAAGATAAGGCTGCGCCAAAACCTACGCCGGTTCCTGCATCCTTTACACTGAATACGCTAAAGGTAAACGGTGTCTCAAATGGTTATACTTATTCGGCGCAGCCGCTTAAATCGGTTATCAAGATATCGTTTAGCGCACCGCTCAATACGGCTAAAGCCTCGGGCAACGTAAGTTTTAATGCTAAAAACGGATCGGCAATAACCTTTGCTACCACCTACGAGAACCACGATAGCACTATAGTGATCACGCCTTCCGGATTACAGCCGCTAACCCAGTATTTGATTGCCGTTAGCACAAATCTTACCTCGTCTGGCGGTGGTAATCTACAGAATCCGGTAAATCTGCAGTTGACTACAGCCATCGATTCGACAGATAAATTTCCCCAGATCACTGATGACGCTCTGCTCGACCTTGTTCAAAAACAAACCCTTAAATATTTCTGGGACTTTGGTCACCCTGTAAGTGGATTGGCTCGGGAGCGCAATACCTCAGGCGATGTGGTGACTACAGGAGGATCGGGTTTTGGCATCATGGCTATAGTTGCGGGCACAAGTCGGGGTTTTATATCAAGGGCCGATGCGCTGACGAGGATGCAAACTATCGTTGCTTTCCTCAAAAATACTGCTCAGAAGTTTCATGGAGCTTTCCCGCATTGGATGAATGGCTCAACTGGTGTTGTTGTGCCATTCAGCACACAGGATGATGGCGCCGACCTTGTGGAAACCTCTTATCTGATGGAAGGATTGCACACCGCCCGTCAGTACTTTAACGGTGCGGGTACGGCAGAGACTAACCTGCGGGCGGATATCAATACCCTTTGGAACGGTGTTGAGTGGGACTGGTTCACACAAGGAGGCCAAAATGCACTCCTCTGGCACTGGAGTCCCGATTATGGCTGGTCTACGAATCAGCAGATTAATGGCTGGAATGAAGCTTTAATAACCTATGTTATGGCAGCGTCATCAACGACCCACCCGATAACCAAGACCGTGTATGATAATGGATGGGCGGGTAATGGGCAAATGGCAAATGGTAATACATTTTATGGCATCAAACTGCCGCTTGGACCGTCTTTCGGCGGGCCGCTTTTCTTCGCGCATTATTCGTTCCTTGGTATCAATCCTAACGGCTTGTCTGATAATTACGCGGCTTATGATGTGCAGAATAAGGCGCATGCATTGATTAACTACGACTACTGTGTGGCCGACCCTAAAAACTATTATGGTTATAGCAGTCAATGCTGGGGGCTAACAGCAAGTGATATTGCATCGGGCTACACCGCCAGCTCACCGACGAACGATGTGGGTGTGATAGCACCAACGGCGGCAATCTCGTCGCTGCCCTATACGCCTACGCAATCAATGGCGGCACTCAGGTTCTTTTATTATAAACTGGGTGATAAATTATGGGGACAGTACGGTTTTTATGACGCTTTTGATTTGAATGATCCATGGTTTGCGTCATCTGACCTGGCGATTGACGAGGGGCCGATCGTCTGCATGATCGAAAACTACCGAAGCGGCCTGCTCTGGAACTTATTTATGAGCTGCCCCGAGGTTAAAACCGGTATGAAAAACCTGGGCTTTCAAAGTCCGAATTTGTAATAAAGTTTATGTCATTGCGAGGAAAGAAGCAATCGCAACGAGGCATTGAAAATGTACTAAAGTTATTATTCCAATGAAAAAACTAATACTCTCTCTTCTCACTATAGCTTCGGCACACT
>JAICXZ010000647.1 GCA_025934475.1 Mucilaginibacter sp.
GAGCCGCCGCAGCCGGGCGAGTATCCGCCTTATGCTATCATGTATATGAAACTGCTTCCGGCAGATGGTTTGATCCTTAAGCATCTGTGGGACAATTTTGTGATGGTTAAGGAGCTCATTTATTCGCTGCCGGAAGAGAAACTCTATTACCGGTATGCTCCCGGAAAATGGAGTATCAAAGGAACGCTGGTACATATTGTGGACGATGAGCGGATTTTCTCGTACCGTGCACTCCGTTTTGCCCGCAACGAAAAGAATAACCTGATTGGCTTTGACCAGGATGAATATGCTAAATATTCGGAAGCTGATAGTCGTGATCTCGACAATATTTTTGAAGAATATGAGGCAGTGAGAAAGTCGACCATCGCGTTATTTAATGGTTTGCCCGAAGATTCGTTAATGCGGATGGGGCATGGGACAGGCACCTTTAATGATGCGACCGTTCGTGCACTGGCTTATCATATTGCCGGACATGAGTTGCACCATTATAACCTGATCAAGGAGAAATACCTGGCGATAGCCGGCTGATTTCTTTTTCCGATAATTTAAATCGTGGCTGCCTTTTTGCTGTGTTTGGTTTATGCCTATCAAACAGGAAATGCATCGCTATCCGGACGATGGCCACACAACCGGCGTCATTGCTTATAATTTGGGTCATGACTCCATAACCGTGCTATTTGCAGAAGGGTGGCGTTATTTATATGATTCCGATAAACCGGGTGCCCGGCACGTAAAAAACATGCAGGAGCTTGCCTTGCAGGGGTGTGGGCTGGGTACTTATATCAGTCAGCATGTGCGGGAGAATTACAAAAAGAAATGGCGAGAAGATTAACCTTCACGAAATCCGTGTAATCCCAAAATAATTCTATTTTTGCTCTTCGAAATTAAAGATCACCTGGTAGCTGATCTGAATGAATATTTTTTTGAACATTAAATCATAGTTGTAGATGATTAACATTACACTTCCTGATGGTTCCGTTCGAGAGTACGGTAAGGGAACCACTTCCGCGCAGATCGCAATGTCGATCTCCGAAGGTTTAGCACGAAACGTATTAGCAGCCGAAGTTGACGGGCAGGTTTGGGACGCAAGTCGCCCGATTGAGCATGATGCTTCCGTTAAATTATTGACCTGGAACGATACCAATGGTAAGGCTACGTTCTGGCACTCATCGGCGCACTTGATGGCCGAGGCGCTTGAAGCGTTGTATCCGGGCACCAAATTTGGTATCGGTCCGGCCATTGAAACCGGTTTTTATTACGATGTAGATTTCGGCGACAGAGAATTTTCTTCGGATGATTTCAAGCAGATCGAAGATAAAATGCTTGAACTGGCCAAACAGCGCGAGGAATATATCCGCACGCCGGTGAGCAAAGCCGAAGCTATCAACTATTTCACCGAAAAAGGCGATGAGTACAAGCTGGACCTGATCAAGGACCTGCCTGATGGCTCCATCACTTTCTATACACAAGGTAACTTCACTGACTTATGCCGCGGCCCGCACATACCAAATACAGGTTTCGTTAAAGCTGTAAAGCTGATGAATGTTGCCGGTGCATACTGGCGCGGCGATGAAACCAGGAAACAGTTGACCCGTATCTATGCGGTTACTTTCCCAAAACAAAGTGAGCTTACAGAATACCTGCACCTGATAGAAGAAGCAAAAAAACGCGATCACCGCAAGCTGGGCAAGGAATTAGAGTTATTTGCCTTCTCGGAAAAAGTGGGCATGGGCCTGCCATTGTGGCTACCGAAAGGTACCGCCTTGCGCGAGCGCCTGGTGGATTTTATGCGTAAAGCGCAGGTTAAAGCTGGGTATGAGCAAGTGATCTCCCCACATATCGGGCATAAAAATTTGTACGTGACTTCTGGTCACTATGAGAAATACGGTAAGGATAGTTTCCAGCCGATACAAACACCGCAGGAAGGCGAGGAGTTTTTCCTGAAACCGATGAACTGCCCGCATCACTGCGAAATGTATAAAACAAAGCCGCGGTCGTATAAAGATCTGCCGGTTCGTTATGCTGAATTTGGTACGGTTTATCGCTATGAGCAGAGCGGCGAGCTGCACGGTTTAACCCGTGTTCGTGGCTTTACACAGGATGATGCGCACTTATTCTGCCGCCCTGATCAGGTGAAGGAAGAATTTAAGAAGGTGATTGATTTGGTGTTGTATGTATTCTCGGCTTTAGGTTTTGAGGATTATACTGCACAAATCTCGCTACGCGACCCTGAAAATAAAGCCAAATACATCGGTACCGACGAAAACTGGGCATTAGCAGAACAATCCATTATCGAGGCCGCCGAGGAAAAAGGCTTAAAAACTGTAGTTGAGCTTGGCGAAGCCGCTTTTTACGGCCCTAAGCTAGACTTTATGGTAAAGGACGCCCTGGGTCGTAAATGGCAATTAGGCACTATTCAGGTGGATTATAACCTGCCTGAACGTTTCGAATTGGAATATACTGGCAGCGATAATCAAAAGCATCGCCCGGTGATGATCCACCGTGCGCCATTTGGCTCATTGGAGCGTTTTGTGGCGGTATTGATCGAGCATTGTGCCGGCAACTTCCCATTGTGGTTATCGCCCGAGCAATTCACCATCCTGCCCATATCTGAAAAATATGAAGAATATGCAAAAAAACTTTCTGATATATTAAAAGATTCCGATATTTGCGGGCTAATCGATTTCAGAGACGAGAAAATAGGTCGAAAGATACGCGATGCTGAAATCAAAAAAATCCCTTACATGCTGATAGTAGGCGAAAAAGAAGCTGCCGAAGGGCTGGTTTCGGTGCGCAAGCATGGTCAGGGAGATTTGGGCAGTATGACGATCGAAGAGTTTAAAAACCAGATAATAAAAGAAATAACTATATAACACTTGGCATTAGGAAGACCAAATTTTAACAGAGGACCACGGCCACCTTTCAAGAAAAAGGAGGCCGAACATAACATTAACGAATTCATCAGGGTTCCAGAAGTTCGCTTAGTAGGGGACAACGTGGAGCAAGGTGTGTATCCTACCAGGGAAGC
>JAICXZ010000436.1 GCA_025934475.1 Mucilaginibacter sp.
GTTAAAATCCTGCTGGATGTTGAAGATGCCCGAAGGAAAGATATATCGCACCTGAAATTCGCTCAGGGGGTCGGCGGCTGCTGATGCGTTGCGGTTAGGGGTATAGATCTGTAGCGGCGAAAGTTGGTCGTGTATATTGACGGACAATTTGGCTTGCACGTTGGCGCCGATAACGGCATAGGAATGCCCGCCGCCTTTGAGTGTAAAAGTACCCCGTTCGATGGTGCTGTCCAGTTCCGGATTTTTAAGGAACTCGCTGCTTACACCTCTGATGGTTCCAATGAACTCGCCGGCAGCGCCGTACCTGATCAACGCTTTTTCTTCCAGCACCTCGGTAAAAGAAAACAATTTAGGATCGCGGTGAACAGCGTTAAAAAATGGCGTATTGGGATCGAAGGTCTTTCCTTGTTTAGGTTCGATCTTGATTTCGGGCGTAAAATTGCTGTATAACGACAGGATCACTTTCTCGAAGCCATTGAATACTGATAAGATAATAACCAGTGCGGCGCTGCCGATAAATACACCCAGCATAGAGATGCCGGATATAATATTAATGGCATGCATCTTCTTGCTCGAAAACAGGTACCGTTTAGCTATGTAGATGGAAGTATTCAACAGGGTTGTACGTTATCCGTATTACGTTTGACGTTTTTTGTCCGGCTAAAACTACGAATTGTTATACGTTAAACGTATGACGTTTTACGTTTTTAGCTCTAATGTATAATGTAAAACGTTTTACGTATAACCTAATAAAGCGCTAAGTAAAAAAGGGATTATGTTTCTTTTCAAATCCGATGGTGGTTTCGGGACCATGACCGGGATAAACGGTGCAATCGTCGGGCAGGGTAAATAATTTTTGCGTTATGTTTTCGGTTAGTTGCTCAAAACTGCCGCCAGGGAAATCCCACCGGCCGATGCTGCCCTTGAATAACACATCGCCGCCGATCAGGAAATTATCGGCTTCATTATAGAAACACAAATGCGCAGGCGAATGGCCGGGGGCGAAAATGAGCTTAAGTTCGGTATTGCCAAAAGAGATTGTGCCTGTTTCAGACAAATAATGATCCGGCAATGGCGAAGGCTCATATTGCATGCCCATCAGTGGCGCGTAGGCAGGTACCGAATATAAAACGGGCAGCTCGCCGCTGTGGAACTGCGGCTTCAACCCATACTGTTCGAAAACGAATTTATTACCCAAAACATGATCGACGTGGCAATGGGTGTTAAGTAGCAGAACGGGCTTTAGCTGATTATCGCGTATAAAATTAACAACGGCATTCTGCTCGGCAGCTGTGTACATCCCGGCGTCTATGATTACACATTCACGGGTTTCGTCAAAAAGCACATAAGTGTTTTCCTGGTAAGGATTGCAGACAAAGGAGCGGAGTTTAGCCATGTGTTATTTCGAATTTCGTCCGCCAGCTGGCGGATCGGATTTACTTATTTCTTAAACTCCGGCAAAGCTAACTAAATTCGAAATTGAAAATCCGAAATCCGAATTCAAACTCACTTCCACTTGAACGATTTGATCAGCGTATCAACGTCCTTGCGCACAAAGTTCAGCACCGGTTGGATTGAATCGAGGCGCGGCACCGTGTTAAAATACAATGCGCCACGAAGGTAGTTTTTGGTGCTGTCGGTAATATAGAACTGTAAAGATGAGGCAGCGTTGCCCTCGATGGTATAATAAATGCCGTATATCTTTCGGGCGGGGTTGCGGATGATGCCCTGGTCGATAGACGTAGCTTTCACGGTATGCTTAAATGCAAATGTCCGCGCGTCCTCGGTTAGCTCATTAAAAACTTTCTTTGAAGTGATCGTTTCGTAGCTCAAATGCAATGTGCCGTTAAATTGCGGAAACTGCATGTTGAGCAGGTACTTCATGTTTAATATCTTCTCGCTGGCTTGCGGGTGCAGATCCTTCTCTACGTAGGCGTATTTTGGGTAAACAAAGGTGAATGGATAAATGGTATCAAAAGTCCGGTACTCTTTCTTTGGATAATAGATGCGGAAATAGCCACGCGGTTTTGGAGTGTAATCAGAATTGCCGCCACATGAAGTAAGCACCGCGATGATCGCTATCAGCCCAAATATTTTCTTCATGGATGCTTTTCTTTTGAGTTCCATATTTCCCACGATTTTTCCGCCTGCAATACTAACATTTCATAGCCATTTTTGGTATGGGCCCCGCGTTCGGCGCCTTTTTTCAAAAAAAGTGTTTGCTCGGGGTTATAGATCAGGTCGTATAGTAAGTGACGGTCAGTTATTGCCTCGTAAGGTATTGGCGGGCAATCATCCACATTGGGGTAGGTGCCCAGCGGTGTGGTGTTGATGATCAGCAAATGATCCTTAATATGATGTGGCTTCAACTCCCCAAATAACAAGTTGCCCGGCATGGACCGGCGGGTTACGCATTGAAATTCGATACCCATGTTATCCAGCACACATTTTACTGCCCTCGCCGCACCGCCATCGCCTAGCACCAGCGCGCGGTCGTGTTGCGGCTTCAATAAAGGTTTTAATGAGGCTTCGAAACCGTAGATGTCGGTATTATATCCTTCCAGCCGGAAATCGTGTCCTTTCACGCCAACCTCACCTGAGAATGCGGCCATAACCGGACTCTCTGCCGAGATTCGAATACAATTAACTGCCCCAGCCGAACGCGCATCGTGCTCAATCCAGTCGAGGTATTTTAAAACATTTAGTTTGTGGGGGATGGTCACATTGAGTCCGCACAAATCCGGATGCTTATGTAGCAATGCGGGCAATTCGCTGATATGCTCCATCGAATACAGATCATATTTGGCGTCCGTTATATGCTCGCGTTCAAATTTTTCCGTAAAATATTTTTTTGAAAAAGAATGTGAAAGCGGGAAGCCGATGAGACCGTAATGTTTCATTTTTGTTAGATGTGAGATTTGAGATATGAGATTTGAGACATCTGCTTCAAATAACCGGGTAATATTAAGAAGAATGGGTGAAATTTTAGTTGTTTTAGTTTTATATTAGGATATGGTAATCAAAATAAACGGGGTTGTCACTAAAGAAAAGCTTCTGGAAGTTATCAAGATGCTTTCGGAGAATGAACAACGTAAAACCTTGAGAAGCCATTTTGGAAAACTAAAAAGAGGTGTGGATAGCCTTGGATACCAGGAGAAAACAAGAGGCGAATGGGGATAGTTTGATTTTATTATTTCCTCCCCGCAATCATCATATGCGGACTCAGCGATAGCAACGTCTTATCCTTTTCTATAATCTGCATCAATTCCATCATCCGCGCTTTCTTATTAGCATCCGAACGCGACTCGAAATAGTTTTTATCCATCCAGATCATCCCTTCAACAGCATAGGTATTGAGATAAGTCAAGCCTGCTTCTTCAAGTTCACTATTTAATTCATCAGGCCGATGGAAATAGGCGGACGGCAATACACCCGGCATATTTTTAGGAGGAGTGTGGATACCGGTAGTTAATTCCCGTTTGCACATTTCGAATATTTCCGGCGCGTGGATGAAACCGTTCAATAATGCGGCGATGGTTGAAGCGGAATGATTGATCGCGAAGCCTAGTATCACTCCACCAGCCTTAAGTATTCGTTTAGCTTCGGTGAGTGCTTTGATACGTTCTTCTTTTTGTTGCAGATGATATAGAGGGCCATGCAGGATGGCAACATCAGCGAAGTTATCAGGAAAATCCAGTTTCTGCGCTTCTCCTAAAATTGCTTTAAATGGTTTTTTAGCCTGCTTTGATCTTTTGTTAGCTTGTTTGATGTGTTTTTCGACAGGGTCGATCAAATGAACTTTGTGACCCAGCCCGGCCAGCCATTCTGAATAAACACCCGGTCCGCCACCGATATCAATTATAATTCCTTTTTTGGGGAGATAGCGGCTGATGAGTTCTTTGTTCCGTTCAAATTCTAAAGGACCCAAGCCTAATTGCAGGCGTCCTTCTTCGGAAGTGTTGGAATAGAATGAGTCGATGTCGGGGTTTATTAGTTTCATACTAATTGCAGCCGAATATAAAAAAATGCTTCTGGAAATGACCGGAAAGCTTAATCTGCGATTGACGCTCCAATCCGAGTGCTATCGAGGCGTCGCAAATGCCCCTCAGATTGACGTTATCGCCCCTTATTTTAATTCGTTTTATACGA
>JAICXZ010000011.1 GCA_025934475.1 Mucilaginibacter sp.
TATGCACTGCAGTTCCCGTGCTGTCAGTATGACCAACTATCATGATATTGGTTTGCGGATTATTCTGCATCGACACAGCCAGTTTTTGTAAGCTGGTTTGAGCAGCGGGCTTTACAAAGGTCTTGTCGACGTCAAACAAAATACCTGAGTCAAATTTTACCAGGATACCCTCACCCTCGCGGGTTACAGTCGCACCGGGTACTGTCTGCTTAATCTCGGCCGCCTGCTTGTCCATCTTGTGGCCTATCAAAGCTCCTGCGGTTCCGCCAACGGCACCGCCAATTATAGCGCCAAGGGCAGTATTGCCTGCGGCCTTGCCGATAAATGCGCCAATTACGCCACCACCGCCAGCGCCAATAGCAGCGCCTTTTTCAGTTTTGGTAAACGAACTGCAACCCGAAAATAAAATGCCAACTGTTGCCAATGATATACCCGCAACAGCAATTCTTGTTCTTAGATTTTTCATAGTATATAGTATCTGCTTTATAAGCGACATAGCAGCATAAGCATTAAAATACGTCGCAGATGCGGGCCAAAGATAGTCAGATAAACCCAAAAGGCAATGGAGTGTTGATAGTATAAGGAGGGGTGATTTCACAAAGCGGCAGCGGTTGCAGCAGTATTTAAGCAGAAGGGCAAGACTTTAAAATAGATAAAATTTGAAAAATAACAATCCGTGATTATTCCTTTAAATTAAACAATTTAAATTATATAAGGTTTTATTTTCATCATGAGAAAATAATTAGTTTATCATTCCTGATCTTAAAATATTATGTCGCTTATTTAATTATCGTGATAAATTATTAATTATATCTTTAAACATTTATTTTCGTGTTTTCGTAAACTGTCCAAAAAAAAAGAAGAAGGGGAGTTTTTAATGAGAATACGTCTACGCTGGTCTTTTTTACTGTATGCCTTGATCTTCCCGGTCAGCCAATTACTGGCAGCCGTTCCTGTTATCAGCTATTCTCCTTCGACAAACACTTATACGGTTGGTACAGCCATAACCACCCTAACACCCACTGTTACCAATGGCGTCAGCGCAATGGGTTTTGGTAGTGCAACAGCCCTCACCGGGGCTACGCTTAATAACCCCCGCGGTGTCGGCATCGATGCTTCCGGCAACATTTATGTAACCAACAGCGGCAACAATACTATCAGTAAATACAATTCAAGCGGTACTTATCTTGGCACCTTTGGGTCAGGCGCTACATTGTCGTCCCCTAAAGACATTATTTTTGATTCATCAGGAAATGCCTATGTTTTAAACCTGGGCGCCTCTGCAGGCACCGGAAGTGTATATAAGTACAATGCGAGCGGAGTTTACCAATCTACCATAATCAGCGGGCTCAACTATGCGCTGGGAATTACCATCGACGCATCAGATAATATTTATATCGCTGACCAGGGGGCTGTCACCGTAAAAAAATATAACACAAGCGGTACACTTTTACTTTCATTGCCTACAGCTAACTTAAGTACGCCCCTTGGTGTCGCTGTTGACGCCCCGGGCAACATATACGTGCTCAACAATGGCTCGGGCACCGTTACCAAATACAACTCGGCGGGTACTTTTCAATCAACTTTTCTTAGCGGTTTTACTTCTGCCCAATCCATCACCATCGACGGTGCGGGCAACTTTTACGTTGGCGATAACCCCACCACAAACACAGTTTATGTTTACAACCCGAGTGGCACCCTGCTTACCAGCAAGGCGATTACTGACCCAGAAGGGATTGCTGTCGACGCCAAGGGAGACATATTCAGTTCTGCCTATTATGCCAACCAGGTGAACGAAACAAAGCCTACCGGCGGTTTCTTTTTAAGCGGAGCATTACCAGCCGGTTTGAGCTTTAACAGCACCACTGGGGCTATCAGCGGTACACCAACAGCAACGATGGCTACAACGGTTTTTACGGTTACCGCATACAATGCCAGCGGAAGCGGCACAACCACCGTGAGCATTACAGTTGTTCCTACTGCACCAACCGGCACAGGCGGTTCAACCTGTAGTTCAGGTTCGGTAACGCTTACAGCTTCGGGCGGCTCTCCGGCAGGAGGTGCTTATAGTTGGTATGCGACTGTGTCGGGAGGGTCATCGCTGGGTACAGGAAGCAGTTTTGCCACGTCGGCGATAACCACGACCACAACCTATTACGTGGACTATACGGTGGGCGGCGTCACAAGTACACCACGTACTGCAGTAACGGCAACAGTAAACAGTGGCCCCGTTCTTGCAACCGCACCCACCAGCCCCACGAGCGGCCTATATCTTTCATACTCATTTAATGGCAATGCTAATGATGTATCCGGCAACAGTAACAACGGAACACTTCAGGGCGCACCCGCACTCACTACTGACCGTTACAACACGGCAAATAGCGCCTACAGCTTCAATGGCAGCAGCCAGTACATTTCAACGGCTAGTTCGTTCGCGTCGCCTGGGCCACAGAATTTTTCCATCAGTGTCTGGTTCAAAACTACCACCGCCGGCGGCAAGCTTGTCGGCTATGGCTCATCTCAAACCGGTTCAAGCGGCTCGTACGACAGGCAAATTTATATGTCAAATACCGGGCAGATCTATTTTGGACTCTACCCTAACGTTGTTAAGACACTGAATACTACCGCCAGTTATAACGATGGCAACTGGCACAATGTAATTGCAACAGTTTCAACCACTAATGGGTCAAATTTGTATGTAGATGGTGCGCTCCAGGCCTCGGATGCTACCATGACCACTTCTCAAACCTTTAGTGTAAACGGATATTGGCGCGTGGGCTACGACAACCTTGCCGGATGGACCAACACCCCTACCGATTACTATTTTACCGGTGCGCTCGATGATATCGCTATTTATAATAGCGCTCTGACAGCTTCGCAGGTGTATTCGTTGTACGGAGCCGGAAGTGCACCGGTATGCGCCGGCAACACGCTTTCGCTGCAAGTAAATTCTGTTAGCGGCACAACTTATTCCTGGACGAGCCCCAACGGTTTTAGCTCAACCAGCCAGAATCCCACGGTTTCAACATCGGCAACAACGGCAATGGCAGGTACTTACACCTGCACCGTAACCAACGCCACGGGATGCAGTTCGAGCATTAATGTGACAGCCGTTGTTAACTCAGCGGCGTCGGCAACTTTTACCGCTTCATCGTCTGTCAACACCAATACCAACGCAACGATAACCTATACCGGGAGTGATCCCTCAACATCAACTTACAGTTGGGACTTTGGCGGAGGTACACCATCGACCGGGACGGGACAAGGGCCATTTATGGTACAATGGTCAACAGTTGGCACAAAAACCATTACGTTAACGGTAACCAATAGCAGTGGTTGCTCTACAACGTCGACGCAAAGGGTTGTCGTTGGCCTCGCTTCTTATGGCAACTATGCCTTCGCCAAGCAAATCACACTGAATACGACCTCGCTGGGGATCACATCCAACTTAACCAACTTCCCGGCATTATTAAGCATCACGGATAACGACCTGATCATATCCGGCGCCTGTACCGATAAAGTTTACAACCCCAATGGGCCAAATTATGACTTTGCCTTCGTGAGCGGAGGCTCAGAGCTATACTACCAGGTTGAAAGCTACAATACCACTACCGGAACACTGCTGGTGTGGGTGCAGATACCATCGCTAACCTATGCCACTAACAGTAACATATCATTTTACTACGGTTCGACATCGCCAACGGTAACACACAATACGGCTTTCTTTCAAAAGACATGGTCGAGCGATTACCTGGCGGTTTTCCACGAATCAGAAACTTCATACACCGGTACAACATCTGACGGAACAGCAAACGGGCACGCAGGCACCTTAAATAATATGTCCTCCGCAAATTTGGTAACGGGTAAAATTGGCAACGCCTATTCGTTCAATGGCTCCAGCACCAGCCTTAGCACCACTGCGGCAACGATAACGGGGCCTTTTACAATCTCGGCCTGGGTAAAATTGAATGCGACGGGTCTTGACCAAAAAATCATTACGAACCAAACAAGTTCAGGCGGCACTTCCGGAGGATACAAACTCGGCGTTTATACAACCAATTACCCTGAAACGGAATCGGGCACGGCGCAAAACCGCTCGACCACACCGAACCCTACCGCTTTCACCATCGGAACGTGGTATTATGTACAGGGTGTATATGATGGGTCGACCCTTAGCACCTACGTAAACGGTGTAATGTACAAAGCAACAACCTCATTTACAAATCCGTCGTCTACCGGCCCGCTTTACATCGGCGTAGGCGAAGGAGGGAACCAATATTATTGGAACGGTGTCATTGACGAGGCCCGCGTATCAAACGTGGCCAAAAGCTCCGATTGGTTGAAGGCAGAGTATGGAGATCAGAACAATCCATCGCCCTTCACCAGTATCAGTAGCACCTCAACGGTAAATACAACTAATGCATCATCGGTACCGGGCGCCCTTACTTACACCTGGACCGGCGGAGCAGGAACAACGGATCCAACCAATGCCGGCAACTGGACCAATACCACTGCCGGAACCACCAACCAGGCCCCATCATTCAATGGCGACCAGACGCTGGTAATCCCCGCGGGAGTTGGTGTTTACCCTTCGCTGACGTCCAATGAAAGTATTTATGGCTTAACCATTGCCAGCGGCGCTTCGCTGAACCTGAACGGGTATACTTTGAGCGTTGGGTGTAATATTTACAATAGCTCGGGCGGGCAGATCCTTTACGGCAGCAGCAACACCTCCGGCATTACGTGGAACGGTTCAACATCAAGTCAAACCTATACCGGAACGAACACATCCAATACCGCACAGCTTGGATCAATGACGATTAACAACAGCGCCGGCGGAACAGTTACCATCAGCAACGGCCCGGTTGATATCTATAACTCACTAACGATCACTAAAGGCAACCTGGTAGTTGGCTCATCACCTGCGGCGCTTACTTTGAAGAGCACAGCTACGCAATCGGCCAGCGTTGCGGCCATCCCTTCTGGTTATAGCATCACCGGAAATGTTTCTGTGGAGCGTTATCTTACAGGTGGAAGCCTGTCCTACAGAAGCTACCGCCTTCTATCATCGCCGGTTTATGCAAGTACAGTTAGCGGAAACAATGTTTACAGCATTAATTATTTAAAGAACTCCATTTTTCTGACAGGAACATCAACCACAGGAGGATTTGACAACACTTCTGCCGCTAATCCAACATTGTATCTGTACAGGGAAAATCTGACACCGCTGTATACCACATTTTTGAACAGCAATTTCCGCGGTATCAATAATATTAACGCTGCTCCCACCTACTCGATGGATGATAGCACTTACCCGACCATCAACATCCCGGTGGGCAGTGGTTACCTTTGTTTTTTCAGGGGAAATCGCGCATCGGCAAGTTTTGGGACCGAAACAACGACAACCTATATACCACAAACTGTTACTTTAACTGCCAGCGGCACACTTAACCAGGGACAGATCACAGTAAAGGACTGGTTCACTCCAAGCTCATTCACGTTAAGCTATACAGCAGCATCTCCATCGACAGTGCGTGGTTATAACCTTGTGGGCAACCCTTATGCGAGCTCTATTGATTGGGAAACCTTCCAGTCATCAAGCTCAACATCGGGCATTTATGGCTCGGCTATTGGTAATGCCATTTATGTGCTCGATCCGTTAACCCACAACTACGGTGCTTATGTTAAAGGCAACGGCGGATCGGGAACCAACAATGCGTCGAATGTGATCGCCAGCGGCCAGGGATTTTTTGTGGTGGCTTCCTCTGCCTCGGCAACGCTCATATTTAACGAATCGGCCAAAACCACCGCCCAGCCAACAAGCCCCAAGTTGCTGATGAGTAGTACCACGGTAGCTACCAATTCGCGGCGATTCTTCAGGTTACAGTTTGCTAAAGATTCTGTGAATACGGAGGATATACTTATACGACTCATTGACACCCTTAAGAACCTGAACTACAATGACGACGTCGATGCGGTGTACAAAAGAGGACTTGGGAAAGTCTCGATGTGCAGTGTTTCTTCTGACAACTATGCACTGGCTATATTTGGTGTTCCCGCTCCGCTTAAAAAACCGGACGCTATTCCGCTAAATATCGAAACCTCGGCCGATGGCGCTTATACCATCAAACTACAACAGGTAACCGGCATCCCGCAGTTATATGATATTTGGCTCATGGATGCCTATAAAAAAGACTCTTTGGATATGCGGCTGTATCCGAGCTATGCGTTCAACATTATACAGCGCGATACCATGTCTTACGGAAGAACGCGCTTTAAACTCGTATTGCGCATAAATCCGGCCTATGCATACCACTTGCTAAGTTTTACCGCGGCAAAAGTACCCGATCTGAAACAGGTAAAAGTTAACTGGACCAGCCAGAACGAACAAAATTATACCGATTTCACCGTTGAGAGAAGCACCGATAATGGCAAATCCTTCGACGCGATCGGCGTAGTGCCTTCGTCCGGACAAAATTCATATGGGTTTATCGATAAAACACCTGTTGACGGCCAAAATTGGTATAGGCTCAAATCGGTGGATATTACCGACAGCGTACAGTACTCAGCCATAGTTAAGATAGGATTCAGCTACCAGGATCAGAATCTCAAGACCCAGTTGATCACCATTTACCCTAACCCCGTTGCCAGTGTAATGAATCTAACGATAGACGTTCAGAGCCAGCATACTTATGCGTTGACAATAACAAACAGTTTGGGGCTGGTGGTACGACAGTTTTCTACGACGCAAAACGTTCAGCAGCTTAACACGTCCGATCTGACTCCCGGAGCCTATGTCCTAAAAGTGATTGACACTTCGGATCAGAAATTTATAGGCAGCGCCAAGTTTATTAAACTATGAAGTGATAAGTAATGAGTGGTGAGTAGTGAGTGGCGCGCCGCGAAAAGTTTATTATGTCGGTTGGTGCTTATTCCAACGGCAGTGTAAACCAAAACGTAGAACCCTCGCCTGTTTGGCTGATTACGCCTATTTTACCCTGGTGGGCCTTTACTACTTCGGCGGCAAGGTAAAGACCTATGCCAAAACCCGACCTGGATTTATGTGAGTGATCGACGCGGTAAAACCGCTCAAACAGCTTTTTCTGATGTTCGGGTCTGATTCCAATACCCAGGTCGGTGACGGTGATCTTTATTTGCCTGTTGGTGGTACTATATCCTATTTTAACATCGGTATTAGGTGCCGAATATTTGATGGCGTTGCTTAAAAGGTTGTTGATCGCCTGCCCTATTTTTGGCCGGTCAGCATACAGCTCTACATCCGGGCCCGACTGCAAGATGATCTGGTGGCTAAGGGCAAATGGCAACATTTCGCCAATCAACTCTTCGGTGAGCTCTCTAAATGAGAATGCCGACTTGTTGATGCTGAGTTTACCACTCTCCATGCCACCCATGTCTAAAAAACCGACGATCATGTTTTTCAATTTGGAGGTTTGAAGTCGCGCCTTGTAAATTGGGTTGGCAATAAGGCTGTCGTTCATTTTTTTCGCCTTTTCGAGTACCAGGTCAAGATAAGCCGTTACAACTGTTAACGGGGTTTTCATCTCGTGGCTCACCATGCTTATAAAGTCGTTTTGCCGTTGCTCCAGCATTTTGCTTTCGGTAATATCTACAAGGGTGCCGCAAACCAAACGCTTATTATCAACCGTTTCAAAAAACAGCCTGGCGGTTGAACGTACCCATCGTTCCCGCTGATCGGCAATGCCTTTAACCGGATAATCGATAGTAAAGCTCCGCTCACCGTTGGACGCAATAACTTCGTTAAGCCTATCTGCGGCTAGTTGCCGGTAGTCGGGATGAATGGCATTGAGGACGCGTTCCAAAGTAGAGAACTCGTCTGGTGGCAGGCCATATAGCGCTTTTGCCCGCGCCGAAGATGTAATGGCTTTAGTTTCTACATCGATACTCCATGTACCTATATCGGCGGCTTCAATCGCCAGGTTTAGCATTTGCTGTGCCTTATCGAGGTTGAGATGAACCAGGTGCTGAGCCGTTTGATCCACAGCAGTTCCTAATACAAATTCAACGTGGCCGGCGTCATCAAATACCGGTTCAAATGTGCTGCGCCACCAATAAGGTTCGAGGTGGCCCGTTGCAGGCGAATGGATGTAGTACAAATAGTCGGGAATAATAACCGGCTTGCCGGTTTGCCAAACCTGCAGAATAGCATTGCGGGTAGAAATAGCGCCATCAGGATGGTCCTCCTTGTCGGGGAAGATATCGAACGGGTCTTTGCCGATCATATCTTCACGCCTGGTAGAGGTTAACGCAAGGTATTTATCGCTTACCGCCGCGATGATAAATCCGGACTCATTTACACGCATAAGCAAGCACGCCGCTGCCTGGTTGAAGACGCGCCCAAATGCGGGTGCAACCAAATTGTCCATAGTTAATTGGGCAAGGTGTTAACTGAATAGCGAGGGTCGGCAACTATCTATTAATACACTAAATATACTTTATTGATATTTCAAAACCTAGCCCGAAGGGGAAATTTCATAAAGAATTGAAAATCAACAATCAACAGCCAACACAAAAGCGTTTTATCAATTTATATCGCTAACTTAGCAAGTATCATATACACGCTGTATTCCAAATGCATCAATGACAGCTTTCCGATTCATTCCGGTTACTCCGCATCCGTCGCTCAACCCCTATGTAGCAAAACTATGGGTGTTCGAAAGCAGCGGTCGCCTTCCTGCGCTGGAAAGGAAGCTGATAGTTCCCAATGCAAATCTTAAACTAACACTGTGCTATCGAAATGGGATCGCAGCCAGTGTGGGAGACAAATCATTCCTGCAGCGCGAAAATGAACTGACACTGACCGGCCTGATCGATGAGCCGGTTACCCTGGACCCACATGAGGATGCGCAGACGGGCACCATTATCGTCGAATTCAACCAGCTTGGGGCCTATCGCATATTCCATTTATCGTTCGCCGAGGTTAAAAATCACATAGTGGAGATGGAAGACTTGTTTGGCAACGGTGTAAGGGAGCTGAAGTCTCAACTTGCTGAGGCGGGGAATTTGAATCTAAAGCTGCAACTCCTGCAAGGTTTCCTGATCAAACGACTGGAAGCAATTGCTCCGGACCTTATATATGATTACTGCATCAACCGGATATCTGACTCCAAAGGTTTGATTAGCATAAGTGAGCTCGAAAAGGAAACTGGCTACAGCTCAAGATGGCTTCAGCGAAAATTTTTGGAGCACCTGGGTACGGGCCCTAAAAACCTGGCAGAGATTATTCGTTTCAAACAGTTTTACCAGGCATATTCGACCGGCGCACCATCGCACGATCTAAAACAGCATATCTATCATTATTACTACGACCAGTCGCACTTCCTTCGGGCCTTTAAACGATTTACGGGAACCACACCAACCGAACTGGAAAAGAGCATAAACGAACTCAGCACAAGAAACTTCACGAGTTGAGTTCGGATTTGTACAATACTTGGGGCTGCCAACGCCACATCTTTGTTTAAAAAACAACTAAGATGAAAACTAACGATTTTAATAGCAGTTTCTCTGCGAAGATCAGCGCCGATGAGGCAATCAAAAAGATTAGCAAAGTACCTGAATGGTGGGGAATAACCTTTACAGGGAGCGCCGAAAAACTAAATGACAAATTCGTAGTAAAGATGGGAGGCGATTCTTTCTTCGATTTTACCGTAACTGAATTGCTTCCAGGTAAAAGAATTGTGTGGTTAGTTACCGATTGTTATATGCCCTGGTATTCGGATAAAAAGGAATGGGCCAACACCCGGTTAATTTTTGACCTCGAAGAGAACAACGGCGAAACGCAAGTTTATTTTAAACATGAAGGTCTTACGCCCGATGTTGAATGCTACAAGGACTGCAACCCCGGCTGGACCCATTGGATCCAAACAAGCCTGTTCTCTTATTTAACCGCCGGCAAAGGTGTTTTTAGGGCGCCGACTAAGTGAGGCGGCTTTAGTAGCGGTGGCAGTTGCAGTAGCAGTCTCTAAACTCAAAATGTTCACAAAAAGGTGGGGTTTTGCATCGATTTTGCGATTTTGCAGTTTTTAATCTATTGATAATTAACCAATTGCATCCAAATAGGCTTGGCAGAGGCGCGAGCGTGAACACATAGTGTATTGCCCCCCTTTGGCCCACGTCAATTTTTTGATTAAATATTGATTGCGGTTAGGCTTTTCGAAGCTCTGCATGACTTGCTTAGTGTACCCGCTTTTTAATGCCGGGCAAAACATTGCAACAAAATGTGCGAAAACAGAAAACCTTCGGAACTTTTAAAGTCCGGCATTTTCATAATCCACAAATCTCTAAGATTTAAAGGTGATTGTTGAGGTTAGCTTCGGTCCATCTCATTAACAGCAAAGCCATTATTGGCGTTTGCTGGCCACCACTAAAATTCCTTTTATTTTCATCACTTTACAGTTAACGATTCCGTTGTACTGTATAAAGCCATGGCCAGGCTTTTATCCAGGCCATATACATCTTTATAGGTAATTATTTCTCCCTGATTCACCTCACAGGTTAAATAAGTGATCTTGATTGGGATTGGCGTTTTTAACGAAATATTTCGGGTGAGCCTGCGTTTCATAGCTTTTTCTAACAAGGCTGCTTCAGACTGACCGCCTTCAGTCTTTAACATTAGGGAAGCCAGCTCAACCGCTTTTTCAACTCTTATACAACTGTGGCTAAATGGCCGTTCTTCTGCCGAAAAAAGTTTTTGTTCCGGAGTATCGTGCAGATAGATGTCGTAAACATTTCGAAAGCGGAAAACCAACTGGCCCAGCGCATTGTCGCAGCCTGATGATTGCCGTGCATAATATTGATCGGGATGCCTTTTTATAGTGAGCAGTGTGGCCCTATCAAGCGATACGTATTTACCGGTTTTATCATATATCGAGTAATGATTATTGTCAAAGAAACCGGTATCCTTTAAAGCTTTTGGCAGTAATTCATTGATAAATATCTTCTGTGGTATTTTCCATTCAGGAAAGGTGGTAAAATAGGTTATCTCGCTATTCAGGGTAGGTGTTGGAGCGCTTGTCTTTCCCACTACGACCTTGAACAAATAAGTTGTATCCGGTTGCACATATTTCAATGTGTACGACGGAATATTAACTTGTATATAAGTGCTCACATCGGGGTTGGCCCAACGCAGCCGCTCCATGTTAATAGCTATTTTAACTATTTCTTCATCCCGGGGCTCATAACAATCCCCTTTATAAACGCCTTCCAACTGACGCATTTTATCCTGCATTGCGGCGTATTGTTTTGATTGGGGTTGCGCGTTTTCGACTGCATGCGTAAAATCGGGTTGCTGGCGTGCGCTCAATAAAGCAGTTTCGGCATGAAAAGGAACCATTAATCCTTCATCGAGGTTATCAGCTGCATACTCGGGATTAAGCTTACCATAGTGCATGTTGTTCATAAGTGCGATTAGTGCGTCGGTAAGCAGGATATCGAATTTAGCTTTCTTAATATTGCTGATCTTCCCAGGTTCCTCGATCATCGTATGTAATGGATCGTACAATAACTCTTTGGGATGATAATCATTAAAAGACAAGCCATATTGAAGCACACAATCAAGCAACATCATAGCTTGCCATGTCTGCCTGGCGTTAACCGTGTTGACCCAGGCCGGATCCTCACCCTGGGTTTGATAAAACCTTCTAACCGACTTAGGGTAATAAAGCAACAGCGTATGATCATTTGCGCCAAGGTATTGCTTCATGTACGCTGAAACCGAGGTATCAGTAATTCGCGTTCTTTTTATTCCGCTAATATTGCAGGAGGCAAAACTTTGTGAATAACCAACGATCAGGGTTATCAGCACCGTGATTTTACCGATGTTGCCAGAGCAAAACCACCTATTTACCTTTTTCATAGTCATCCTTTTTGATGATTTAAAATTGGCTAAAAACAACTGCCTGAATAATGACAATGGTCACTTTATAAGCTGATAGTTGGCCAAAAATAGGCGACTTATAAAAACAAAAAAGGACTGGACTGTGCCTGCCGCTTTCATTTTCTATGATGAAAGCTCCGGTAAAAAATGCGTTTTGCAACTTCGGCCGAAAAGAGGTAAAGCGCTATAATTAGAAACATCCAGCCATAATAGTACAACGGCAATCGCCCAAAACCGAGCCAGCCGGCAATTGGCAATGCGGGAATGATAAGAACGAAGATCAACACTAAAATAGTCGCGACAGACAGTAACTTGCCGGGCGGACTTTTGAAAAACGGCAATTTGGTACGCACGACTAATACGATGAGGATAGCCGAGATAACCGATTCAGTAAACCAGCCGGTCTGAAATACCTGTTCATTGGCATGCATGATAAAGATCAGCACACCGAATGTCAGGTAATCAAACACCGAGCTCAGCAAACCGAAAATGATCATAAAGCGGCGTATAAAACGGAGATCCCATTTTTGCGGTGATTCGATGTTAATATTGTCTACCCTGTCAGTTGCAATTGCCATTTCGGGGAAGTCCTGGAGGAGGTTCGTCAATAATATCTGCTTGGGTAAAAGCGGCAAAAAAGGCATTATAAGCGACGCGCCCGCCATACTGAACATATTGCCAAAATTGGCGCTTGTTGCCATGAAAATGTATTTCATGGTGTTTGTAAAAGTTTTCCGGCCTTCTTCAATACCGTCGACCAGCACCTCAAGACCATTGCTTAATAAAACAATCTCGGCGGCTTCTTTAGCGACGTCTACGGCCGTATCGACGGAAATGCCCACATCGGCCGTATGAAGTGCCGGGGCATCATTAATACCGTCACCCATAAATCCAACCACATAGCCGGCCTTCTTTAGGATCGCTATAATGTGTTCTTTCTGATCAGGCTCTACTTCGGCGAAAATGTCTGTGAGCGGCGCCTGCAGAAAAAGCGCTGTATTGCTCATTTTATGAAGCGCGGAGCCGGTCAGCACCTTCGGGTCCTTCATTCCAACGCTTATCGCAAGACTTTTTGCAACCAACGCATTGTCGCCAGTGATCACCTTTAACCGTACACCCAGGCTCTTCAACTTAAGTATCGTGGCATCCACACCTGCTTTTGGCGGATCGAACAAAGCGACAAAACCCAGGAAAACCATTTCCCTTTCGTCCTCACGAAGGAATTTATTACCGGCATCGGGCTTTTTGTAAGCTACCCCAAGGGTTCTAAAACCCTGATTGCTTAATTGATGGTACTGATCGAGAATCTGTTCGCGGCAGTCGTCTAGTTTTACTATACCGTTTGCGGCTTCAGCGTAATCGCAAATATCGAGGATGGCGGTCAAAGCACCTTTGGCGATCGCGATTTGCTGCTCGCCGTCATCAACCACCACAGTGAGCCTTTTTCGAACAAAATCATACGGTATCTCAGCTTTAAGCACAAACTTGCCAGATTTATCACTGTACGACGAGCAAATAGCGGCATCAATAGGGTTGTGGAACCCCTGTTGCATCGAAGCATTAACCCAGGCATATAACAGCACCTTATCGCTATGTGTCCCCGTAAGATTAAGCGTGTCCTTCAGCTTCACTTTGCCTTCAGTAATTGTACCTGTTTTGTCAGAGCATAGGATATTCATGCTACCAAAGTTCTCTATGGACGAAAGACGTTTAACAATAACATGTTTTTGAGCCATTCGCCTGGCTCCGGTCGAAAGGTTGACGCTAATTATAGCGGGCAATAGCTGGGGAGTAAGACCGACCGCCAAAGCCAGGGAGAATAAAAATGAATCGATTACCGGCTTATGCAAGTAAACATTAACAGCAAAAATGATAAAAACCAACAGCAGCGTCACCTCCATCAGCATATAACCGAATTTTTTAATGCCGTGCTCAAAATCTGTTTCGGGCGCCCTATTTTGTAACCCACTTGAAATCTTGCCAAACTCAGTGTTTTTACCTGTTTTAACCACCAAAGCAGTTGTTTTGCCACTAATGACGTGCGACCCCATGAAAAGAGTATTATTTCGTTTTGAAAGCGGTGTTACCGGTGGCACCACACCAATTTCCTTTTCAACCGGGTATGTTTCTCCTGTAAAAGCGGCTTCATCTATAAATAGATCCTGCGAATCGATGATCAGGCTGTCGCCAGGTATAATGTCGCCGGCAGTGAGGTAGACGATGTCACCAGGCACAACCTTTTCCATGGGAATTTCAACGCGCTGTCCATCACGCAGCACCGAACAATTTAGCCGCACCAGCTTTAACAATTCTTCTACAGCATTGGCTGCCCCGTATTCCTGCCAAAAGCTCAGCACACTACTGATTAGCACAATAACCAGGATAATAACTGTGTCGGCTACGTCGCCGAGCGTGGCCGAAAGTATCGCAGCAGCAATTAAGAGTAAGGTTATAGGGCTTTTAAACTGCGACAGGAAAAGCAGCACTGCCGAAACTCGTTTTTTTGACTTGATAGAATTGAGGCCGTAAGTTTTGAGCCGGGATTGGGCTTCGGCGCTGGATAAGCCCTTTAAGCTACACGACAACTGCCTTGTCAAGTCCTCTTGTGGCAGGCTCCAAAAATGATCAAGGTCGGGGGTCTGGTCTTTGGCGTCCAAGTTCGAAATAATTAAGTCCGTTACAACGGAAAGATGATCACCGGCACAGGAATATGCTCAGGCAGTACATTATTGATCGATCTGCCGAACAACTCTTCGAAATGAAAACGGTGATTTACCAGAGCTAATAGATCGGCGTGCAGATCATTGACCATCACATCCATTGCGACATCTAAATTTCGCTCTTTAATATTATTAAAAAATACTTTCGTATAATTAATCTTATCGATGACTTCCGTCGCAAATAGCGACCGTGCATAATTGTTGTCCAAATGCGGCAGGTCTTTTGCCGAAAAATGTTCTATTACCAGGTTTGCACCATAGCAGTGTGCCAGTTCACCCAAAAACTTCACCACGGCTTTGCGGCAATAACGCATATCTACCGCGTAGGTTATATTTTCAAAATCCTTTTTATGGTAATTGTCAGGTACCAGTAGAAGTGGGCTGGCGACGTGATTGAGCACCGCCTGAACATTGATGCTGGATAGAATATCATGTGTTAGATGAGTTTCAATGCCCTTGATCATCATCCAGATGTTTTTTCTGATGATAAGCTCACAAATATCTTTTTCAGCATAGCTGCTTGCGTCAACCTCACTTATCACGGGTCTGAAATCCCCCGGAACGACACTATCGCATAGATGAGCAACAAGATCAAAAGCCTCCTCTTCATTCGCAACTGCTACCTGCTCTCCGCCCGCGATGCTGCGTGGCACTTTATCTTGCGTTACCTGACAAAGATTTAATATTAAAATATCTGCCTTTACCTTTTGAGCAATGCTTAGTGCAAACTCAGCGGCGTTGCAGGCCTCCGGTGAACTATCATTAAATAATGCCAGGGTTCTCATAATTAATTCATTTAACTGAAACTTTTTATAAAGGTGCCGGTAATCACACCCAAATAAAATGAGCACAGTCAAAAATGGTTATGATCTATCTCACACCGGCCTGCTCACAAGTTTGGCAATTGAGCTGAGTGTCCGGGTCAATAAATTAGTAAGCGCTCCAGCCCCCATCCGCAGTTATTACAGCACCATTGATGAAAGCAGATTGGTCAGAGGCTAAAAACAACGCTAAAGCGGCAATATCATCCGGATTAGCTGCCGGCGGAATATTTGCTGCGCCTAATATCATCCGTTCATATCCGAAAGGATGAGCGTCCA
>JAICXZ010000124.1 GCA_025934475.1 Mucilaginibacter sp.
CAATCCTTGTTTTACGGCTTTGACTAAGTCGTTTTGCAGTACGGTCGAACAATCCAGATTAATACCGGCTTTGATGGCTGCAGCAGCGGTTTCAACCGGACCGGGAAGGGTTTTGTGGGTTGAGAAAACATCGTCGAGTGCCCCGCAATCGGTAACTACATGACCTTTAAAACCCCATTCTTTTCTCAGCACGTCAGTCAGGAGCATTTTATTGATCGAATTGGGAACGCCATTTACCCGGTTATACGCGCTCATCACTGATTCCACACCCGAGTTTACCAATGCATGAAAGGCATAGAGATAGGTCTCCCTCAAATCCTTTTCATCTACGATGGCATCAAACTTATCTCTCACAGCTTCAGGTCCGCTATGCACTACAAAGTGTTTTGCGGTGGCGGAAGTTTTTAGATATTTTGGATCATCTCCCTGTAGTCCTTTTACAAAAGCGCTGCCGATGGTGCCCGTTAAGAAAGGATCCTCGCCATAAGTTTCCTGCCCGCGGCCCCAGCGCGGATCGCGGAATATGTTGATGTTAGGTGTCCAGAAGGTGAGGCCCATGTATTGCAGGTGCCTGTCCTGCGCAATTGCCAGGTTGTATTTGGCCCGTGCCTCGGTCGAAATAACGGTTGATACCTGTTTCACCAGGTCATCATTAAAAGTAGCCGCCATGCCGATGGCTTGAGGGAATATAGTAGCCTCACCGGCGCGTGCCACGCCATGCAAACCTTCGTTCCACCAGTTATATGCCGGGATTCCCAGACGCGGAATAGCCTTGCTGTTGTAACCCAGCAGCGAAACTTTTTCTTCGAGCGTTAACCGCGACACTAAATCCTTCACGCGCTCATCCAGCGGTTTGGCCATATTTTTATAAACAGGTGCCTGGGCCTTAACGAAGTAGCCGGTTAATATCAGGAAAGAAAAAACGATAATGGAGCAAGTCGATCTGTAGTTCATGGTCAGTGCTATTCGGCAAATATAAAATCCCCACTGGATTAAATGTCTAAGTGGCGCTTAAAAGTATTACATTCGTCACGCAATTAAACTAAAACCGTGAAAACAACTCTTCTTACCTTCATTAGCTGTTTATTATTTTCAGTCGTTTTTGGCCAATCCGCGCCCAAACCCTACGGTCCGCTGCCTTCAAAAGGCCAATTGAAATGGCAGGAAACGGGAATGTACTGCATAGTTCACTTTGGCCCTGATACGTATACCGATAAGGAATGGGGTTATGGTGATGAGGATCCTAAAATATTTAATCCAACAGAATTCAACGCCGAGCAAATAGTTGGCGCTGCAAAAGCTGGCGGATTTAAAGGTATTGTGGTTGTGGCTAAACACCATGATGGTTTTTGTCTATGGCCAACCAAAACTACCGAGCATAATATTTCGAAAAGTCCTTATAAAAATGGCAAAGGCGACATATTGCGCGAGTATCGTAATGCCTGTGATAAACTGGGTATGAAAATGGGCGTTTATTGCTCGCCCTGGGACAGGAACAGTGCATTATACGGTAAACCTGAATATGTGAAGGATGTCTATCGAAAACAACTCGAAGAATTGTATAGCAATTACGGGCCGCTATTTATTGTATGGCACGATGGCGCCAATGGCGGTGACGGCTATTATGGCGGCGCCAAAGAGGTTCGCAAAATTGACCGTTCGACATATTATGGCTGGGACATCACCTGGGGCATTGCCCGCAGATTACAGCCAAATGCGTGCATCTTCGGCGATGTGGGCCCGGATGTACGCTGGGTGGGTAACGAAGAGGGCCATGCCGGTGAAACTTGCTGGGCAACCTATACACCGCATGCGCCCGAAGCCGGGAAAAAGCCGGGCAATGGTTTTACAAAAGATGCTGAAGGAACAGAGGGTCAGCGCGATGGCCAGTACTGGATGCCGGCTGAATGCGATGTGCCTTTCAGACCGGGATGGTTTTATCATAAGGCACAGGATGGTAAGGCTAAATCAGCTGATTCATTAATTAACTTATATTATAAAAGCGTGGGGAGAGGTGCTTGCCTTGATCTGGGTCTCGAACCTGATCAACGTGGCTTGATCAATGATGATGATGTAAGCAAGCTAAAAGCATTTGGGGATATTTTGAAGTCGACTTTTGCGGTTAATCTGGCCAAAGGAGCAACTTTGAAAGCAAGCAATGTGCGTGGCGGCAACCTTGCAAAATTTGGCCCTGGACATTTATTGGATAATGATCGTTATAGCTATTGGGCCACAGATGATAAAGTGCATACGCCTGAACTGGTACTTGATTTGCACAAGAACAAAACTTTTGACGTGATCCGTTTGCGAGAAAATATTAAACTGGGGCAGCGTATTGATTCCGTGGCAGTCGATGCCTGGCAAAATGGTAAATGGGAACAAATCGCAACCGCCACCAGCATAGGCGGGAACAGGCTGATTAAATTGCCTAACCCGGTAACTGCCAACAAAGTAAGATTGAGAGTAACCAAAGCACCTGTTTGCATTGCTTTGAGCGATTTTGGATTATATAAGGAATCAAAACCGATGTGATTATGAAAAAGATTGCAGCGTATTTTTTGTTCATAGCTGTTTGCGCGATGCCGTTTTGGAGCAGCGCAAAAGCTATTATCGACACGCCTCAGACAGGCGGATTGTACGATGTCAGTGAAAAGCCGAAGCTGATATCAAATCAGTTCAGCTTTACAGAAGGTGCCTCTGTGGACAAAAAAGGCAATGTTTTCTTTACCGATCAACCCAATAACCGAATATGGGAATATGATGTGAATGGAAAGCTGTCGTTGTGGATGGAGAATACAGAACGATCCAACGGAACTTATTTCGATAGCAAAGGCAATCTTATAAGCTGCGCCGATGAACATGATAAACTGATCTATATCAGCCCAAAGAAAAAAATAACGATACTGGTAAGCAACTTTGAAGGGCACATGCTCAATGGCCCCAATGACGTTTGGGTTGCGCCCAATGGCGATATGTATTTTACCGATCCTTATTATCAACGTGACTATTGGGAGCGCAAAAAGCCTGACCTGGCAAGCCAGGACGTTTATTATTTGCCAAAGGGAAGTTCTAAACCTATCGATATGATCTCTGACTTGAAGCAACCGAACGGTATTGTCGGTACGCCGGATGGTAAATACTTGTACGTTGCCGACATAAAAGCTAACAAAACATACAAGTACGCCATTGCTTCAGATGGAAAACTAACTGACAAGCAACTGGTTTTTGAGCAAGGTTCCGATGGAATGACGCTGGATGGGCGGGGTAATATATACGTAACTGGTAAGGGCGTCACTGTTTATAACCCATCTGGTGTTAAAATTGCTCACATCGATATTCCGGAACCATGGACGGCCAACCTTTGCTTCGGCGGGAAGAACAAGAATGATCTTTTTATTACTGCATCCAAAGCAATCTACATCCTGCACATGAAGGTTAAAGGAGTGGAATAGAGCTGATCTTCCTTCCGATTAATATTCTAATAAGTTGAAATACAACAATATAAAGCCTTTTATTTTCTTTTTATAAATAAATGCTACTAATTCTGTAGAATTTATATACATTTGTTTCGTCAAACAATTTTTACCATGGCAGGAGCAATAGATTACAACAGATATCCGCATTTCGATATGTCAGAAATTGTTCGCGAACTGGAATTTGGTTTTAGAAACTACCAGGTTTTGAACCCCTTGAAAACCGGAGACGCGGTTCCTGATTTTATCTTCGAGAAAGATAATTTCAGGTGGCAGCAATTCGTAAACGGCGTCGAAACCCAAGAGCCGGTTTATTTGCTTCAATTGCTGAATAAACCCCTGGTCATCTCATTTTATTCAGGCCATTGGCAGTCGCACAGTCTGGACTTGCTGAGAGAACTCGATAGTTTACAGCAATGCATCAAGGCAAAAAATGGAAACTTATTGATTGTGAGTGCCGAAAAGGAGCGTAAACTGGAGAAGACAGTTTGGGATAACGGTTTTTCCCTGAGCTTCTATTTTGATACAGAAAAGACTGTTGCTCAGAAGTTTGGAGTGTACTCTGAAAATGACCCGGTTTGGAACAGGTTTTCGGGAGTTGATACTAATATGCCCCTGCTGGCTACCTATGTTATATCACCGCTGGGCGAAATATTATTCCATCATATCGACTGGGATTTCTCAGGCGGTTTCCCTACAGAAAAGTTAATCTCCTCCCTTGAAGGTGGAAGCCGGTAAAGTTGTTTTTTTAGTTTTTTTGGTTTGAGCAAGCCCCAGGTCCAGCCGGGGCACATTTAGTCGGGTGACCGAGAGGATAGGTGATGGTCTGCAAAACCTTTAACGGCAGTTCGAATCTGCCCCCGACGTCTTTTTTTAAAGCTGAAAGCTGAAAGCAGAAAGTCCAAAGCCTTTTTGAGCGGAAAGCTGAAAGTTATTTATCAAGTAAATATTGTTTTGCTTTCAGCTTTGGACTTTCTGCTTTTCGCTTTCTGCTTTTTGCTTTCACCTTCGTGTTAACTTCCTATATATTTTATGTTAATTTTATACAAACGGCTATATAAATTTAACTTTCATATTGATACCCAAGCTTATTTGATTAATATTGCAAAATCTACCCGGTCGCAACCTGTTTAGAGTAGACGCTTTTTAAAAATTTACTTTAAGTAAATAAAAAACAAAGCGTATTTATGATTAGTTACACCATTGAAACTCTAATTTTGCTATGGGATAGTACGGGTTATATTTACATGAAACAGTCAACCAATTATAAATCACCATCAATTATTTCATGAAAAAAACCAAAGGCGCTTCGCCTAAAATTCTTTCCATCGATATAGGTGGATCGCACATCAAAGCTACCATCCTCGACGATAAAGGGGCGTTGCAGATGGATTACGAGAAGACACCAACCCCGATGCCATCAACTCCTGAAAACCTTATCGCAGCAATACACAAATTGGTTAAAGATTTTCCACCGTTTGAATTTATCTCGACTGGCTTTCCCGGATATGTGAGAAAAGGAGTAATAAAAACCGCTCCGAACCTGGGCACCGAAGCCTGGAAAGATTTCGACCTGGCTAAAGGACTTGAAAAAGAACTGGGTAAACCTGCACGTGTGGTAAATGACGCGGATATGCAAGGGCTTGGCCTGGTAAGCGGTAAAGGACTCGAATTGGTGGTTACACTGGGCACTGGTTTTGGCACAGCATTACTTGTCGACGGGCAATTACTGCCGCATTTGGAAATATCACATCACCCGATCTCGAAGGGAAAGGATTATGATGAATATATCGGTGATAAAGCGCTGCAAAAAGAGGGTGTTAAAAAGTGGAACAACCGGATGAAAAAGGTATTAAAAGTTATGAAAACCGTAATTAACTATGATACTTTATATATAGGTGGAGGTAACGCCGATAAGTTGACCTTCAAACTGGATAAGAATATTAAGATAGTTACCAATCAGCAAGGTATAAAAGGTGGATCAAGGCTGTGGCTGCCTGATGAGCGTCACGATCTGATCACTTCTATACCGACGATGGTAGAATAATGCACAATCAAATCATTTCAATATAATCACAACAATGGCCGCAAAAACGAAAGAGACAGAGCAAGTTGACATCGAGCAGCTGGCGATAGATACCGTGAGGGTATTATCAGCCGACGCTGTACAAAAAGCAAATTCGGGTCACCCCGGAACCCCCATGGCATTGGCCCCGATTGGCCACGTGCTTTGGTCGCAATTTATGCATTATAACCCCAAGAATTCACATTGGGCAAACCGCGACAGGTTTATCTTGTCGGCAGGTCACGCTTGTATGTTCCAGTACAGCTTCCTGTATCTGACAGGATATGATCTGTCATTAGACGACATTAAAAACTTTCGCCAGTTACATAGCAAAACCGCCGGTCACCCGGAATACGGTTTGTGCGATGGTATCGAAGTAACTACAGGCCCACTTGGACAAGGTTTCGCTAACGGCGTTGGTTTTGCAATTGCACAGAAGTATTTGGCAGCACGCTACAACAAACCTGGCTTCGACATTTTTAACTATAAAATATACGCTATTTGCAGTGATGGTGACCTTATGGAAGGCGTTGCTTCAGAAGCAGCTTCATTAGCTGGTCACCTTGAACTGGGTAACATTATTTATATATATGACGATAACCATATCTCGATCGAAGGCGATACCGACATTACTTTCAACGAAGACGTGGCTGAGCGTTTCAAATCTTACGGCTGGCACGTACAGGTGGTAGATGACGCTAATGATATTAAAGCCGTTTCAAATGCTATCAACAATGCAAAGGTTGAGACAAGCAAACCGTCATTGATCAAAGTTCGCTCGCATATTGCTTATGGATCTCCTAATAAAGTAGATACCGCAGGTGCCCACGGTTCGCCACTTGGTGCGGACGAGGTTAAACTGGTGAAAGAGTTCTTTGGCTTCGATCCGGAAAAATCATTCGTGGTGCCTGATGAAGTATTGAAATACTATCATGATTGCGGCGCAAAAGGTGCTGCCCTGGAACAAAAATGGAATGACCTGTTTGCAAAATACAAAGAGAAATTCCCCGAACTGGCTGCTGAATACGAGCTATTCGCAAGCGGCGAATTGCCTCAGGGCTGGGCAGATAAGCTGCCGGTATTTGATGCAGCTGCAGGCAAAATGGCTACCCGCCAGGCATCTGGTAAAGTGCTGAACGCTATCGCAGATCAATTGCCAACCATGATTGGCGGTTCAGCTGATTTGGCTCCATCAACAGATACTAACCTGAAGGAGTACAAATCATTTACAGTTGAGAATCGCGATGGCCGTAACTTCCACTTCGGTATCCGCGAACACGGTATGGGCTCAGCGCTGAACGGTATGGCTTTAACCAAAGGTATTATTCCTTTTGGCGCAACCTTCCTGATGTTCTCTGAATACATGCGTCCGCCGATCCGTTTGGCGGCCATCATGAAGATTCGCCCGATATTTGTTTATACGCACGACAGTATCGGTTTGGGCGAAGACGGCACTACTCACCAGCCAATTGAGCAACTGATTTCATTGCGCTCTATACCGAATACGCTGGTTATCCGCCCGGCAGACGCTAATGAAACCGCGCATGCATGGCGCGTAGCGTTAGAGCATAAAGATGGTCCGGTTGTATTAGTATTTACCCGCCAGGGATTACCGATCATCGACCAGGAGAAATATACTAAAGCTTCTAAACTCGAAAAAGGCGCTTACATCTTGTCAGATTCGAAGAAAGACCCGGATGTGATCCTGATGGCCACGGGTTCGGAGGTTACTTTGATCCTCCAGGCTCAGGAAAAATTGAAAGCCGACGGCATTGATGCCCGCGTGGTAAGTATGCCTTCATGGGAATTGTTTGAAAAACAATCAGATTCTTACAAGGAGAAAGTATTCCCTAAATCGTGCAAAAAACGTCTTGCTGTTGAGGCAGGTTCACCACTTGGCTGGCATAAATATGTTGGCGACAAGGGTGATATAATTGCAATGCACGGCTTCGGCGAATCGGCACCGGCTGAGCAGTTGTTTGAAGAGTTCGGCTTTACAGTTGATAATGTAGTTAAAAAGGCGAAAGCACTTTTGAAATAGCAGATTAGATGTGAGATATTAGATTTGAGATGTGAGACTTTTGATTTCGCATCTCAAATTGTAACGATTCTCAAATCTCACATCTCAAATCTCATATCTAAATAGATGAACTGGGATAGCGACATAATCAAAAACCTCGCATGGTCCGATACCATCATTAACAGGGAAG
>JAICXZ010000313.1 GCA_025934475.1 Mucilaginibacter sp.
CGGAATACCGCTTAATGTTCCATGTGTGCAGACCCGTGCTACCAGGTTGACGGCGAACAATACGAACTTGAGTGTATAAAGCCTAAACTTGCCCGGTTTTATATCGGTGATGCTGGCCAGGTGGTTTTGCGCTATCTGGTTCTCCGTGCTCATCAGCAAGTCGACATGTGCGGCGGAAGACTGGTTGTCCAATGGTTTGTCGCTTTTTTCTTTTTGGCGAAGTATGATGATCAAAATAATTGTGATAGGAAACAGCCCGACAGCAAGCACAATAAGCAGCAGGCCGAAGGCGATCAAATTGATCCAGGGCACCAGGCGCTCGGAAAAGGTTTGATGGGGCGGCAGCGGTGATGAAAGCTTCAGGTCAATTTTATCTTTGGTAAACCCCTGGATATTTTTTCGAAACTCGCCGGCTGAGAGGGTCGAAGGTTTCGCCAGGCTGGTCTCCTGATCCAGGTAATCCTGTAATTTTACTCTCAGGTCGCGGTTGCAACTAATGTCTAACGCAGTGCGGCCTACATTGCCAATATGATAAGCATTAGGCAGTACAACATGCGCGGTCAGGAATGCTTTTAACGATTGCGGCTGGTATCCAATGCAGCATTGGTAAATTTGGTTCATACCGTCGGGGGCAACACTGAGCAATTGATCAAGATAATCTGAAAGATCGCCATCAAAGTTGTTTTCAAATACCAATATGGAAGGAGCGGCGGGCTGGTCCATAATCACAAAACTGGCAAAATGCACCAGGCTTATCTGTGAAAAGGGTAGGTAGCTGTTATTACACAGATCACTTTCAATCTCCGCCAAAATGCCTTTTAATTGTCCTGTTCGCTGCGGATCAATTTTTGTGATGATGGTCAGTACGGTCTGTTTCATAGTATCAGCAATTTGCAATCAAGAAGTAAAACACAGCAGAAAATCCGGGGCCGAATTACCAAAGGGTAAGTATTTGAAAGTTAAGGTGTTTTTAATTGATACGCAAGGATGGTTTGTAATATTTCAATAGCGTTCGCTTCCGGGAAGCACTTATAGGCAAGCCACCTCTCATTCTTTGCACAAAACCAATCAAAAACGTCTGCATAAATAGACGTATTTTACGGAAATCCACGGTCAAAAAACGTAACCATATACTCCATGCGCATCTTGGCTTGCTGTTTGATTGAAGTGTATCGGGCATTCAATACCATTGATTTGGCAAAGAGAAGCCCCTAAATGAATCTATCTATATACCATGAAAAACTTCGTAATTCTTTTATTTGTGCTGTGTACAAATATCGTTGCAGCGCAAACAGACGATGCCTGGACCTTAAAACAAAACAAAGACGGCATGAAAATTTATACGGCCGATGTCCCAAATTCCAAGATAAAGGCGCTTAAGGTGGAATGTGAATTGAATGCGACTTTGTCGCAGGTAGTTGCCGCAGTGATGGATATAAAACACAGTAAAAACTGGGTTTACCGTACAGAGACCGCGTACGTTATAAAACAGGCTTCGCCATCAGATCTTTATTATTATACCCTGGTTAAAATGCCATGGCCCGTAGCCAATCGCGATTATATAGCGCATCTCAGGGTAACACAAAATACAAAAACAAAAGCGGTAACCATCGATGTGCCATGTATTACCGGTATGGCGCCCCAAAAAGATAAGGTGATAAGGGTGACCAATTCAACGGCGCGATGGCTATTAACGCCGGAAGGCGCAGGACGCGTTAAACTCGTCTATATGCTGCATACTGATCCCGGAGGGGATGTACCTGCCTGGTTAACCAATATGTTTATCACGCAAGCACCGTCGCAGACTTTTAGCAAGCTGCAAGTTGAGCTAAAAAAGCCAATGTATAAAAATGCCAAACTGGCTTACGTGAAAAACTGATAATTATAATGGTGCCGGCCGACAGCGAGAACAAAAAACTGAGGCTGTAGCGCAATGTTACTTTTCGACCCAATAATCTACCACAGTTACCTTTTCCATGATATTCGGCAACAATTGGGTGAATGCCTTATGCGCAGAATTGACAAGGTAAGCGTCCCGATCTTTTTCGCTATCAAAGGTTAATACGAAACAATGGGTTAAGCCCTGGTTAAGATGCTCCGGGCTGTTGTTGACACCCCATTCAAAACTTTTGATCGTGGTAATTTGACTTGGCAAAGCTTTAAATGCCGCCACAACATGGTTAATAGCCGCGGTATCTGCACCTGCTTTCCAGCCAAATAAAACCACATGCCTCAATTGTTTATTTGGTGACTGGGCTTTGGCGCCAACGGAGATGATTGCAATTATCAGCATACAACCTAATAACTTTTTCATGTTCTAACTTACACTTATATTATGAATTATCAAGGTTTATCTGGGTTGGTGACGAATACTCAGTGCCACGAAGATGCCGGTGGCGTGAAATGTCTAGTCCCAAATACCGTTCTGCGCTGTAAATATCAACGGCTGACCGCCGGTTACCATAATGGTGTGCTCGTGCTGAGCAACAAAACCGCCTTTGTTACCACTCAGCGTCCAGCCATCAGCTTGTGTTTCGGCAATGGTCGACCGTGTTGAAATAAATGTCTCTATAGCTACAACCGAGTTCTTTTTAAAACGCTCCGTATTGTCCCTGTCGCAATAGTTAGCGATCTCATGTGGCTCCTCGTGTAAGCCGCGACCAATACCATGGCCGGTCAGGTTTTTGATTACCGTGTAACCGGCTTTCTTGGCCTCTGTCTCGATCAACCTGCCTATCTCCGATATCCTGACCCCGCCTTTAATATTGCTTATAGCTTTTTTTAGAATCGCTTTAGACGCTTCTACCAGTTTGCCATAGCCGTGGATATCCTCGCCTAATACAAACGAACCACCGTTATCGGCCCAGTAGCCATTGAGCTCCGCCGATACATCGATGTTTACAAGGTCACCCTCTTTAAGGATTATATCGGCTGAAGGCACACCATGAGCTACCACCTCATTAACGCTGATACAGGTATATCCGGGGAAATCATAGGTTAACATAGGTGCTGAGCGCGCGCCTAATTGAGCCAATAATTCGCCGCCATATTCGTCAAGTTCTTTGGTGGAGATACCTGGTTTGGCATATTCCCGCATCTTCCTGAGCGTGATGGCTACGGCATCGCTGGCCTCCTGCATCCCAATTTGTTCGTTTTCGGTGGATATCGACATCTTTCAATTTTTATCTGCCGCAAAATTAAGGATTAATAAACTTTCAGGACTGACTAATAATATTCATTGTCTTGCCAACATCCATTACATGGTTAATAATAAATGAAACAAGATTGAACCAGGCATAGCAGCCATTAAGTACCCAGGCATCCGAACTTACTATCAGCCGGTTTTCGGCTACTAAAAATTTATCGGGGGCATTGTCTAAATAAATGTCCCAGGCAAAGCCGTATTCTGTAGCAATTTCATAACACAGCGTTTTGATACGTCCGCTATTGGATACCGGGGCGTCAAATATCCAGATCACCCGTTCGGGGCCAAGCTCACTTAGTGCTTTGCCAACCGTGATCAGCACCTCTTCGGTTTGCCTCACCCGTTTATACGATCCGTGTACTGACGAAATGTCGCGGTAGCAACCGTCTAAGCCTTTAAAAACAAAGCCGCCAGACAAGAGCGTTTCCAGTATAATAACGACATTGAATCCATCCAGCCAAATGGTTCTACCCCGGATATCGTCGGCGGTTATTTCCTTAAGTTTGCGATTCCCGATGTCCTTTGCCGAGCAAGCCATACCCTGCAGAGCCAGGATCTGCCGTTGTCTGAGCCGGTACCTGTTACCCACCAGCGAAAGCGTCGCCCTCGGCGGATAATCTTTGCTCAGCAAATAATACATATCAGCCAAAGCCAGCAACAACTTTTCCCGCTCTTTCACCTGGCCAAAAAGTGATTCGTCATGAGGATCTTTGCCCCGGTTTTTGCGGGTTTCTGGTTGTTGGTCGTCCATTAGGCCTGTAATTTATTAATTCTTATCCTGGCGTATCAATTGCGCATTAATTAATCCAGCAACTTGCCGTCATGAAACCGGAACCGGACAAGCGACTTCCAATTCAACCCGAAATCCAAAATCAGTCATTTTTTACAGCTTTTAATTTTTAGACCAGGTTAGCTTTGGTTAAAATCAAAAACAACCGAATATGAATCCGTTGAATGTAAAAAGCATTTTAAAGATAAGCGCATTTTTTTTGTCGATAACGCTATGCAGCAATATAGCTCATGGACAAAAATCACTAGAAGAAAAACCTAAAGGAGCCTATAACCGCGCCCTGACACCTGCCCGTGGGTATTATAAACAATTGGCATCTTTTAGCCCGGCGCCAAAATCGCCGAATGAGGAAGTTGATCAAAGAAAATTCATCACCGACCAGGCATCTATGCAAAAAAGGCTCAGTCTGAAACCCGTTTATCTGGATCATATTTCCGCGGATGATTTTAAACTGCCCGGACCTCCAGCCAATAGTTCGGCCCAAACCCGTGCAGAATTGAACTTCCTGGTCGAGCTGGAGAAGAGCCGTACCGAAGAAGATATCAGGAGATGCCATTATATGTCCGGTATTTTTTATGACCTTAATGTTCATCCCGGGGATTCGACATACGAACAAAACAGAGGAAATCTTTTCTATATCGGCCGTTCTATCGGCACCTGGTTTAACCCGCAAAAGCTCCCTTTAACGGCTGATTTGATGGCCAACGTTTGGCGTGATGCAAATTATTTTATTTGGTCATTAAAGTATAAGTACGCCCGGATTCGTCCATACATGCTGGAGCCTAAACTGAAGAACCTTGAAAAGGCGGGCGCTCCTTCTTACCCTACCGGAACAGCAACCGACTCTTACATCCTCGCTTATATCTACCAGGAATTAGCGCCAGAGTTTACCGATATTTTTGTTAAAGATGCTTATGATATGTCTCAGTCACGGGAGATAATCGAAGTTCATTACCCAAGCGATGTTGAAGGTTCAAGAATATTGGCGAGACAGTTTGTTAATAAGCTTTTTCAGAATAAAAAATTCTTACAAGACTTTGAAGGCGTAAAAAAAGAATGGGCCTC
>JAICXZ010000593.1 GCA_025934475.1 Mucilaginibacter sp.
AAGCCAGTGCCATCGTTATCCAGTTTCATGCAAGCTTTTTGGGCGACGAGTTCTTTAACAAACCCGAAATGGTTGGTATTAAAAAGCTGTTTCAAAAAAGCGGCAGCGGCATTAGCTTTAATGGCAGCACCCGCGATGCCGTGGACCAAAGCATGATGATGCTGGCCGAGGATAAAAACAATTTCAGAATGCTGATGAATTTGTTGGATATACTACAGCGTCTCGCCTTATCGAACGAATATATATTACTCGATCAGCATCGCGTTATAGCCGAACAATCAAAAGCTGAGCAGGAGCGCATTAACCCTGTATTAGCTTACCTTGTGGAGAATTTCAGAACACAGGTATCATTGGATGAAGCTTCAAGCATAGCCCATATGACACCAAATGCTTTCTGCAAATATTTCAAAAAGATCACCCGTAAAACTTTCATGGAAACAGTGATCGAATACAGGCTCAATTACGCTACCCAGCAATTAGTGCAAACAGATAAGCCGATATCAGATATATCCTTCGAAAGCGGCTTTGGCGACGTGTCGCACTTTTATAAAATGTTTAAGCACAAAATGAATCAAAGCCCGCTCAACTACCGCAAAACTTTTATGCGCGAGTTTAACGGTGCAGAAAATAAAGCCTGGGCGTAATAGCTATTGCAACTGCCAAACCTCTACCGCTCCCGGCGGTATGTTCAGACTGATCGTATTGTCGTAAATGGTAGGGTTCGCATAGCTGCGTACCTGCGTCAGTCTCGTGCCGCCCTGAGCATCCATCTGGATACTTACATCCTGTGACTGTAGCGAAAGATTAATAGCTATTACAAATTTGGTATTGCCCTGGGTCCGCTGAAAGGAATATACAACGTCGTTATTGTTGCTTAGTGTTTTATATGTGCCATTGATCAACACAGGGTTTAGCCTGCGAAGCACAATCATTTCATGATAAAAGTTCCATAACGAATTTGGTTTATTCCGCTCCTCTTCCAGCGAAATGCCATCGTTTGGTTTTTTATCATTAAATTGATCCTTCCAGGGCCCCTTTTCTTTGTACCAGGTAGCCATGCCTTTACCTTCGTTGCTTTTGTACCACTCAAAGGCTTCGCGATTAGGAATATCGTTGGCATCGGTAGCGCCCAATTTGGCATTTGTGCCGCTCATACCCAGCTCCTGTCCATAATAAATGGATGGAACACCGCCCAATAAAAGATTGAGCGCTGCCGCGATCTTTAATTTAGCCAAATTACCTTTTACACCATAAGCAAAACGTGGCATATCATGGTTTTCAATAAAGACAACCTGTTGTTTCCCGTCTTTAACCAGCGCAAGCGTCGAATCTGCCGCTGAGGTAATTTGTTTTTTGTCATAAGAGCGAATTGCAAAAGCCAAACGGAAACCAAACACGCGGTCAACACCGCCTTTGGTCAGGTAATCTTCGCCAAATGAGCCCCAATTGGCCTGCTCGGCAACAATGCTGATTGCGGGATTCACTTTTCTTAGCCGGTCTAATAAAGGATTCCAGAAAGTACTGAACAAATGTGGTAATGCCGCTTTGCCATCCAGGTTATCCATCATGTGGTCGAGACGGAAGCCATCCACGCCATCGTCAAATTTGCCGTCGCCATTAGGGTCCATCCAGTATTTGAATAACTGGTAGTTATATTCAAGCACCTTCGGACTGTTAAGATTTACGGTGGTTATTTTACGATAGGTTCCATCATAGCCCTTTAGCCCTTCAAGGTTAAATATGATCGTCGATGGTTTGCTATGAGCGGAGTCCTGGTAAAGGATATAATCAGCATATTTTGATTTAAGATTGTCCACACCATCGGTCCACCAGATATGATCCTCGGTGACATATTGGGTTTCCATATCCAGGTATATTTTCATACCCCGGCTATGAACATCCTTCACCAGGTTAAGGTATGATTGCATGGTGCCATACCATGGATCTATCTTCTTAAAATCATTCGCGAAGTAGTTATGATAAAAAGGCGAATCGTACAAAGGAGTCAGTAAAATTGCCGTCACACCCAAATCCTGAAGATAATCGAGTTTCAGCCTGATACCTTCCAGATCGCCGTGCTTATCACCATTGCTGTCATAAAAACTACGCTGAAAAATATGGTATATAATTTCATCCTTTACCGGTGCCGGTTCGGCCGGCTCGGCTTTTTTCTTTCTCTGGGCCATTACGTTAATGCTTGTGAGTAAGCAGATCAGGAGGATAAGTTTGGTTCTCATCTCAGTGGTTTAATTGCATACAAAGAAAAGGGGAGCTACGTTTTATAAAAATGAAGAAATTGTTGTAAAAGTGGAAAAATTTATCTGAAAGTTGCCTTTTTTATCACAGGTGTTATATTGCAGAAAATCAGCGAATAATATAAGCCAATAAATGGCCAAAATAGTTATTTTTTAAAAAAAGCATTCATTGTTCTTTTGCATCCGCTTTTGGCATACTCCAGGTAAGCCGTTGAAAGCGACCTTGTTTAAGTGAAAAACCGATGGGAATTCTGTGCAAAGCCGTAGTAACGGACGGTGAAGGAAATTTTGAGGTAAGCGAGATTGAGGTGGGCGATCCGAAGGATGACGAAGTGCTGGTGAAACTCAAAGCAGCGGGGCTTTGCCATACCGATTATGATTCACTTAGCTGGGGCAAACAACTGATTATTGGGCACGAAGGGTCGGGAGTAGTTGTTAAAACAGGGAAGGATGTAAAGGGATTAACGGCAGGCGATAAAGTGATCCTGAACTGGGCCATGCACTGCGGGCATTGTTTCCAATGCCTCGCAGGAAACCAGCACCTGTGCGAAGTAGCTTCGCCGGTTGCAGCGGGTGGTAATGGGTACACTCCGGGCCATGCCGACCCATCCGGCACACAATTCAAGGGCAAACCGCTCCTGCGTTCATTCAATATTGGAACGCTTTCTGAATATACCCTCGTTAAAGAATCGGCCTTAGTAAAAAATCATAGCGAAAAAATGAGCTTTCCTGCCGCAAGCATTATCAGCTGCGGGGTAATGACAGGCTATGGTTCGGTGGTGAACGCCGCTAAAGTTAAACCGGGCTCATCGGTAGTAGTTTTGGGTACAGGCGGCGTCGGACTGAATGTGATACAGGGTGCAAGAATCGCCGGTGCAAGCACGATTATCGCGATCGATGTTAATCCAAATCGCCTTACTATGGCTCGCGCTTTTGGCGCTACTTATAGCTTGCTGGCAAACCGGGACGACAAAGGCCTGATGAAAGCAGCACAAAAAGTGAAGGACCTGACAGATGGTCGCGGTGCGGATTACGCTTTTGAATGCA
>JAICXZ010000414.1 GCA_025934475.1 Mucilaginibacter sp.
GATATCGACGTGGGGCATACCCGCCGGGTAGCCATGCCGGATGACTTTTTTACGTTGTTCGATTTCTCGGCCAAATGGGATATTGTTCCCTGCATGCTGGTGCAGGATCACGACCGTGTGATCAAAGGTTTCCGCGGCCTGGCAACCGCATTTAATAAAGATAAACTGAAGCCGGGTGTTACCATTCTCGGCGAATTGAAAACTGCCAATGAGGCCCGTTACATCCACGGCGAATTTGGTAAAGGTCAATGGACCTTTTACGGCGGCCACGACCCCGAACTTTATCAGCCAGCGCCTAATGGTCCGCCGACAGATCTATCGCTCCATCCCAATTCTCCGGGATATCGCCTGATATTGAATAATGTATTATTCCCGGCAGCCAGGAAGCAGAAACAGAAAACGTGATTAGTTAACTAGTTAACCGGTTAACTAGTCAACCAGTTAACAATTAATTATAAAACGTCCATGAAACGCCGATCACCAATTGGCTGTTAGGGCCGGGATAGCGGTTGACCATATAATACCCCTTGCTAAACAGCCCCTGGTTTGCGTAATTGTATTGCAGGAAAAGATTGGTGCGTATCAGCGTAGCTTTTAAGTAAACGGAGGCGATTGGATACGATGAGAATGTTTGATCGGGTGTGCTGTTGTAAAATTGTCCAAGACCAACGGCGTAGGAGGGGGCCACAAACTCCGTATTATAACGAACATTAGCGCCGAAGGTGCTGTGCAGTACCTTGAACATCAGCAACGAATAATACAGGTTGCTGTATGTATACAACTCCGGCGTACGAAGGGTTGATTGGTAATCAGTCTTCTGGTATACGATATAGTTATCGAAATGCCATCTGCCGAACGTCAGGTTTTTACCAAGGCTCACCTTGAGGAGGTTAATCGGATTATGCTCCTGTGTCGGGGTTGCATCAATGCCGTTTGGTTGTGCCGCAAAATAAAGGTAGTCGGATACGAGGTAGTATTGAGCTTTTAAATCGAGTTGTAACGCATCGTTAATGTAGCTGAACGAAACACTATTGATCTTTTGGTTGCTAAAGCTGTTATGAAAAATATAGTGGTTGGATATCCAATCAGTATAATCCAGCGGCGGCGAGCTGTTTTGGGAATAGCCTTCAAAAATGACCCTGCCTGTTTTTCTGCTGCCAGCAAGGGTTAGCGTAGCATCGTACAGGAAGTTGCCGAAATCGCGTCCCTGAGCTACTTGCTGCAGATCAATGTCCAGCAAAATACGATCACTGAAACGGTAGCCGGCGCGTGCCTTAAGCGTCAAATCCTGGAACGAAGTCTGTTGTTTGCGATCAATCTGTACAATACGGCCATAGGTGTTGATAATGCCAGTGTCGGTCACAAATTGCTTATAGCCGTACAGGTCCTGAACCAAACCAAGATCCAGCTTTACTTCGTTTTTGATAACCCCCGACGATTTTGGCCTCAGGTAAAAGCTATACGAAAATGTATTTTGTATATGCGATACCCTCAGCGAATCGTGCGAGTAGTTGGCGCTGTAATAGTAGTCGGGGAATGCATTGTATTGATCCTGCTCGCTCTGGTTGAAAAGGAACTTATTGATGTTATAATAAAATGTATATCCCACACGCTGTGTCGGCAATACACTGGCGCCCTTCTTCGTGCTATCGATCTTGCCGATATAGTAAAATTGTTTGAGATACAAGCCGTTATTCCTCACATTATCGCCCGAGTTTTGCAGCCGCACAGGTTCACCCTGCGAAGTGGCATAGGTGCTCTGCGTCGCCGTATAAATGGAGTCATTCCGTATGGAGCCATTTTCAGGAACCTTCAGGTTGTTATAGATCAGGTTGGCAAGCAGGTTATAGCGTTTACTTTTTGACTGATACCAGCTAAATACCGCAAGGTTCATGTCGCCAACATTCTGTCGCGTGTAAAATCCCTGCGAACCCAGGAAGTTTAGATTAAAACCGATGTTCAGTTGCGGATTGATATTTTGGGTATGCGTCGCCTTAAATATCTGCTCCTTTAATCCGCCGGAATATAAGGTGAGGTCGGTATAGGGCGCCCTTGCCCGGTAATACTGTATGTCTTGTGGTGTAAGCAAATAGGCATCCAGAAAATGGATCCCCGGATCAAAACCGATAGTTTTCGCCGGCTGAAACAATAAATCGCGCTCTGGTAACCCGGTACTTCCCAGGTTTAATTTGGGATCGCGCGGCTGGTATAATGGATTATAATTCTCAAAATTTCTTAAACTGGTATCAAGCGGCAACACCTGCGTGCTGTCTTTCAATAGCTGTTCGTTAGTAACTCTGATGAATTTAGATGTGAAGATTACCGAATCACGCCGGTGTTCTTCTTTTTTACGCTCGGCGTCAATTTCCTGGTCACCGGTAAGATTTTGATTGCCTTTTTTACCCGTATCCGTATTAAACTGTTGCGGCGTTTGCCTGCCCGGATAGTTTTGCTGATTTGGATATTGCGCAAAAGCAAACCTTGCCGAAAAGCAAAGCAGCAACAAAAGGATATATTTTAATCGGTTAAGCATTAAAGGCCGGCGATCAATTTTTTTAGTATCAATGTCATTTTGGGTTCAGCCTCATGTGCCACTGCCAATATTTCTTCGACCGAAACCGGGTGCAAATTATCGGGGAAACCCTCATCCGTTAACACCGATATAGCAAATACCGGCAGGCCCATGTGGTTTGCCACAATCACCTCCGGCACTGTGCTCATGCCTACTGCGTCACCGCCTATTATACGCAGGTAACGGTATTCGGCCTTGGTTTCCAGGTTCGGCCCGGTTACTGCAACATAAACTCCCTTGTGGCAAGTAATATTGTTGCTTTCAGCAATTTCGAGTGCCTTTTTGATCAGCGATGTTTTGTAAGGCTGACTCATATCCGGGAAGCGCGGACCCAACTCGTCTTCATTGCGACCAATCAGCGGATTCATCGGCTGTAGGTTGATATGGTCCTCAATTACCATCAAATCGCCCTTTCTGAAAGCTGGGTTAAGCGCGCCACTGGCGTTGGAAACACATAGGGTTTTTATGCCGAGCATCTTCATTACTCTCACCGGGAAGGTGATCTGCTGCATCGTATAGCCCTCGTAAAAGTGAAGGCGGCCCTGCATAGCTACCACCTTTTTGCCTTCGAGCGTACCGAAGATCAGTTTACCAGCATGAAACTCCAGCGTCGACATGGGAAAATCAGGGATATTGGAGTACATCAGTTGTTTTTCAACCTCTATCTCGCTCACCACGCCACCAAGACCTGTTCCTAAAATAATTCCCACTTCGGGCTCAAAATCACCGATGCGGTTCTTAATGTATAATGTGGTTTGTTCTATGCTCTCTAACATATTCTTTTACTAATTCATCAAATTGCTGCCCGCTGTTACCCGCAAATCTTGTCATTACCGGGATCACCAGCATGGGTAGCGATTGTACCGCTTGCTGCAATTCGTGTTCAAGTAAACGCTGTGCGTCCTTTTCTGTTGTAACGATCAGCTTTTTTTGTGCGGTGCAGGCTGCAAATTCATCGGCAAGTTTAGTGATATTTTTTAAGCTAAACTGGTGGTGATCCGGATAATTATGATGAACAACGCTCTGCGTAAATGTTTTAATATGTTGAACCAGTGGAACCGGGTTCGCTATTCCGGTTAACAGGAACACGGTTGTATCGCCATCGATCCTCGTGTTTACTCTTTTGCCCCCCATATTATGCAGTGGTTGGTAGCTTATCGAAGTAAAAAATACCGATTGGAACGGCATAGGTTCCAGCCTTTCAGCCAGTTGTGCCTGGGCTTCTTCTGTCAAATCCTCGGGACACTTGGAAACAATAAGTACATCGGCACGCCAGCGACTGCTAAATGGTTCGCGCAAGTTGCCTGACGGTAAAAGCAAACGAGGGTCATTCATCCTGGAATAATCGAAAAGCAGGATACTAAAGCCCGGTTTTACGCGGCGATGCTGGTAGCCATCGTCCAGGATGATCAAATTATGTTTGTCTTTCAACTTGCCGATACCTGCAACCCGGTCCTCACAAACAGCAACAGTAACATCGGGAAATTTGTGTTTGAATTGTGCAGGTTCGTCGCCTGTCTCAGTAGCAGTGGCAGTAGCAGTAGCAATCAGATAGCCTTTGGTTGATCTGCCGTAGCCCCGGCTTAAGGTGGCCAGTTGGTTTTCATCCTTAAGCAGGCGGATTAGATACTCCGTCATGGGCGATTTACCCGCACCGCCGACATCAAGATTTCCGACACAAATAA
>JAICXZ010000633.1 GCA_025934475.1 Mucilaginibacter sp.
GAAAGCCGCTGCATCGTGGGTTACTTTTTTCCAGAAAAGATCACCGTACTTTTCGCGGCCATAAGCTACCAGCATATAACCGGTTGGGTACCAATCGGGCGTAAAATCCAGGTACGAGCCGTTGCGCAGTTTCATCCAACTATAGTTTTTCCCGGCAACCCACAAGGCGCGGTAGCCATTGAAGAAGTACGGTAACCTACCCCTGCCCTGGTTGCTTACCAATGTCTCATTAAACACGGCGTCGCCTTCAAAAAACCAGTTAGGCACGGCAAGGTCATTGCCCAATGCCTGACCCCCTTCGCCAAACAGAATGCGCAGAAAATGCGAGAAACCTACATTGAAGTTATTATACTGCTGTACGTGTCTGAATTCGTGGATAGCCAGCTGCTCCGGCCATGGGAGGCTGCCAATTTCAAAGCTGTTTTGTTCGGGTGTGAGGTAAAACTCACTCCGGAACGGCGCTAGGCCCACATAAGCATTGGCCACCGTAGTTTGATTCTGGAGGACGATACTGATCTGCTTCTGTTTTGTGCCTATAGTAGGCTTAATGCTATTGTTCATCCGAGCGATGATGCTCGCAACCTCAAATGCCGATGTATCCAATCCCTGCGGGAAGATCACTTTAGCTGCCGGGGTATTGATCTGGTTCCATTTGATGGATGGCGGATTACCGCCGAATTCCTGGGCCCTTGTAATAGTGGCAGTAGCGAGTAATAGTATTAAAACCGAAAGTTTAAGGCGATGCAGGAATTTGATCATTGGCGTGAAAGTAAGCATTTTGCCCGAACAGACCTCCCCCCGCTACTTAATTTGATGTAACGATTTGACGAGGAGCTTATTGTTTGGGAGCCATAACAACAATAAGATGACACAGCGTAAGGCAAAACTAAGTACATTTGCCGCCTGTTACTGAAATAACATGGCTAAAGTTTCGATCAACCTGGCAACAGGTTCGCTGCAAAAGGAAGAGATTATTGTTGGCATTGATTTGGGTACGACCAATTCGCTGGTGGCGTTTATTGATCCGGATAAAAATCCGAAAGTGATCAATGATGCGGGCAAAGGTGTGCTGGTACCTTCTGTGGTGCATTTTGGATCAACCGGCGAAATTACAGTAGGAAACGAGGCCAAAAACTACCTGATCACCGATCCGCAGAATACCGTTTTTTCGGTTAAACGTCTGCTCGGCCGGTCATATCATGATATAGAGAACTATAAGGATTTCTTTTCCTATAAAGTTATAGATGACGATACCGAAAGCCTGGTAAAGATCAAAGTAGGCGATAAATTCTATACACCGATTGAGCTTTCAGGTCTCATCTTGAAAGAACTAAAGGAACGCGCAGAACATGCTTTGAAAACGCCGGTAAACCGTGCGGTCATCACCGTTCCGGCATATTTTAATGATTCACAGCGCCAGGCAACACGCGATGCCGGCAAACTTGCTGGGTTAGACGTACTTCGTATTGTAAATGAACCAACCGCTGCAAGTTTGGCTTACGGCATTGGCTTAAATCCTGAAGAAACGAAAACTATTGCCGTTTATGATCTCGGGGGCGGAACTTTTGATGTTTCGATCTTGCAGATTCAGAATGGCATTTTCGAAGTCTTGTCGACCAATGGCGACACCTTCCTGGGCGGCGATGATTTTGACCGCGCCATTGTTGACTACTGGATTGAAAAAAATCAGATCGACAAAAAAGAACTAGCTAACAACCGCGAACTTGCCCAGCAACTTCGCCTAAAGGCAGAAGAAGCAAAAAAGGCTTTTGCACACCAGAGCCTGGTTAACGAGAAGATCGGCGATATCTGGTGCACCCTTGACCGCAATACTTTTGAACAATTGATATTGCCTAAAGTTGAACAGACCATTTTGTGTTGCCACAACGCATTGAAAGACGCCAACCTTGATATAGGCGATATAAACGAAGTGGTAATGGTTGGCGGCTCAACGCGCACGGCGTTGGTCAAAAAAATGGTGTCCAACTTCTTTGGCCGCGAGGTGCATGATGATTTAAACCCGGATGAGGTAGTAGCACTGGGCGCAGCTATACAGGCTGATATTTTAGCGGGTAACCGCAAGGACATCTTATTGCTTGATGTAACTCCCCTTTCTCTCGGTATCGAAACTATGGGTGGACTGATGGATGTGATCATCCCGCGTAATTCAAAAGTGCCTACAAAGGCTGGTCGCCAGTATACCACCTCGGTTGATGGGCAGGCCAACATGAAAATTGCCGTTTACCAGGGCGAACGTGATTTGGTAAAAGAAAACCGCAAGCTGGCTGAGTTTGATCTGAAAGGTATACCCGGTATGCCGGCTGGCTTACCCAAAGTGGATATTAACTTTTTGCTCAATGCTGATGGTATTTTGAAAATACAGGCAGTTGAGCTACGCTCTGGCGTGAAACAGGAAGTCGAAGTAACACCAACTTACGGCATTACCGACGACCAGGTGGAGCAAATGTTGCTCGACAGCGTCACCCACGCCAAGGACGACGTTGCCCAGCGCATGCTGATAGAAGCACGCACTGAAGGCGAACAAATGACCTATACCGTCGAGCGCTTCCTGCAAAAAAATTCCGAATACCTGAGTATTGCCGAAATTGGCGCCACACAAAAATTGGTAAACGAGCTCAAAGAAGTGCTTACCAGTGGCAATAAAGATTCGATCCTGAAGAAAATTGATGAGGTAAACGAGTTTACCCGGCCATTTGCCGAGCGGCTAATGGATCATGCGATCAGTACAGCGATGAAGGGGAAAAGCATTGAGTAATGGATAATTTTTATATTACGATTTGAATCAGGTCTCAATTTGTTTCATATATAACTTATATTTGAGACAAACTAAATCTTATGCAGTATTTATATAAAATCCTTGCGCCATTAACTTTAGTCTTATTCCTTGTTATTCCTTCAGAAAAAGCCATCGCCCAATATCCCGGTATGGATGCGGTACGCGCGAAGATGAGCCGCGATTTCGCAAATCAGCAAATGCAGACACAAATGCAGACACAGATGAATATGCTATTCAACAACAACTGGCGGGCAAATGTTGGTAAGGGAACCGTTTATCAAGTCACGCTAAAAGACA
>JAICXZ010000675.1 GCA_025934475.1 Mucilaginibacter sp.
CTGGGGCCTGTAATTGTAGGCTTTATCCTGTTCGGAAGCGCCAGCTCGCTGATTCCTGTTGATAAGATCGACATCACCTCCATCAACAAGTTATATTATGTGCTCGCGGGTTTGTTTGTTGCTGTCGCGATATTCTTCTGGCTTTCTAAACTGCCCGAGGTAACCTCGCATGAGCAGATCGAATCGAGCAAAAAAACTTATTTTCCACTGCTTATCTTGCTGGTAGGCTTTTGTATGGTTAACCCGGTTATGAATAAATTAACAGGGGTTCCGCAAAAATGGTTCGTTTATTCGGCACTGGCAGTCGTACTGTTAACGCTAATTATTTCTTTATCCATCGCCGTAAAGAAGAAAACTGGCTGGGGTGCCATGCAATACCCGCAGTTGATTTATGGTATGATCGCCATCTTTACTTATGTGGGCGTTGAAGTAACCATCCAAAGTAACCTGGGCGCATTATTGAAGACATCTGATTTTGGCGCGTTACAGGATTCGCAGATCTCGCCTTATATCGCGCTTTACTGGGGTAGTTTGATGATCGGCCGGTGGACGGGTGCCATCGCAGTATTTAATGTCAGCAAAGCAACCAAAAACATTTTAACGGTAGTTGTTCCGTTTGTAGCGTTTGGCGTAGTTTTATTGGTAAACCGTTTGCGTGGCCAGGATGTATCCAATTTTTACAGCTATGCTGTTTGCGTGGTGGTATTGATCATAGGTTTTATGATGGGTCAGCAAAAACCGGTACGTACGCTTACCATTTTCGGCTTACTAGGTGTAACTACCATCATTATCGGTTTGCTAACCACCGGCACCGTTGGCCTTTTTGCCTTCATCGCCGGCGGTTTGTGCTGCTCCATTATGTGGCCGTCAATCTTCGCCCTGTCAATTACCGGTTTGGGTAAATACACCAGCCAGGGCTCGGCATTTTTGATCATGATGATCCTTGGCGGTTCCATTATCCCGCCGCTGCAGGGTATACTTTCTGATAACGTCGGTAACGCTGTTTCGGGCATGAGCGGCATACACCTCTCGTACGTCGTACCTATTTTCTGTTTCGCTTACCTGGCGTTCTTCGCCCTGAAAGCCGGCTCAGAATTGAAAAAACAAGGTATCGATGTCGACCAACTGGATGCCTCGGGCGGACATTAATATTTTTTAAAGTGATTAGAGATTGGAGGTTAGAGATTAGCAAGAAACTAACCTCTGATCTCTAGCCTCTAATCGCTATCTACCATGAGTTCCCTCTCTTTCGATCAAATCTTCATGAACCTGGCCAATGATTTGGCTAAACGCTCGCACTGCGTTAAGCAGCATGTGGGCGCGGTTTTAACCAAAGATACCCGTATTATCTCTATTGGCTATAACGGCCCCCCGGCGCATACGCATAACTGCGATGAGGAATGGCCGGGTGTTGGTTGCCCGCGTGATTCCAAGGGAAGTTGCTCGCTTGCGTTGCATGCCGAAGAAAACGCTATTCTGTATGCAGTTAAAAACGGCGCCAACCTTGAGGGCGCTACGCTGTATACCACGCTCTCGCCCTGCCTTCCCTGTGCCAGGCTCATTTATTCGGCGGGTGTTATAAAAGTCTTTTATGATCGCTCCTATGCAGCCTACAAAGGTTTAACGAGCGATGAAGGCGTGGATTTTTTGCGAAGGTTTGGGGTGGAAGCTGTTCAATTTTCTTCCTGATTTTAGGGATTTCACCGATTGAGGATTGATTGCACCGATTAGCTCCCCGGAAGTTCATGCCCATTGGATTTGATTCGTGTAGTTCGTGCTGCTGATTTTGGAGTCTGCATTTTTAGCGTTCACGAAAAGTGCAAAAAATGCACTTTTGGCACCTTTCATTCAGGTTAATTCATTTATTATCAACGGTTTAAAAAGCTTCATGCCAACCATTAGTGTTCACAGAGCGCATGAAAAATATACTCCTTCTGCATCTGAAAGTTATAACTAATTGATTATAAATTATTTATATAATTTTCATAACAGCATTACTGTTCACGAAAAGTGCGAAAAATGTACCTTTCCGCCTTTTTTTATACAATAAGTTATTGAATAATAGCGAATTAATAATGCAATTATGTATATATGCTGTCGTTTTGTGAACGTGAACAGAATCTTATTTTTATCTCGCGACATCTCCAACCCTTGCTTCAAGATCATTCAGCCTGAGGAACAATCAATCAACGCAATCCCAAAAAAACCGGTGAAATCAATCATCAAATCGGTGTAATCAAAAAAATAATAAATAAACGCCTATTGCAAGTGAGGTTCTACCTTACTCAAAGCATACAATAGCTGCTCGTCGGGGGTAAGGTCGGTGTTGTCCAAAATAATGGCATCTTCGGCCCTAACCAGCGGGCTTTCCTTGCGGGTGGTGTCCTGGTAATCGCGGTGGGCCAGGTGTTCAAAAACTTCTTCGAGAGTGATGTCCGGGTTTTTAGGTAATAGTTCCTTATATCTGCGCTGGGCGCGCGTAAGGGGATCTGCGGTCATAAAAAACTTAATGGTAGCTTTAGGAAAAACGGCAGTACCAATATCCCGCCCGTCCATCACAATATTTTTTGAGCGGCCCATGCGCTGTTGCTGCCGCACCATTTCCACGCGCACATCGTGTATCGCCGAAACCGCGCTCACCTTTTCCGAGACCGGCATCTGCCTGATCTCGGCCGAAACATCCTCATCATTAAGCGTGATATGGGTTTCGTAATCGCGGGCGTTAAAATTAAGATGAATGTTTTTTAAGGCTTCGGTAACCTGATCTTGGTCCTCAATATCGACCTTATTTCGAAGAAAAAACAGGGCCACGGCACGGTACATCGCCCCGCTGTCAACATAAACAAAATGAAGTTCCTTAGCTAAAGCTTTGGCCAGGGTGCTTTTGCCGCACGATGAATAAC
>JAICXZ010000658.1 GCA_025934475.1 Mucilaginibacter sp.
ATCTTTGCGCACATAACCACCCGGCAGGCACCATCTGGTAAATACTTTATTGTTTACCAATAATAGTTGAAGTTCGCCGCCGTGGTAGCCGAAAATGGCACAATCTACCGTGATATTTGGGCGGTAGTCGATATAGCCTTTCTTAAAAAAATCTTGCGTCTCCTGCCAGGTTTGCATGTTTTACCTGCAATAATGAATTTATTTATTAAAATTTAATAAATGTATAAAAAGTTTTACATACCTTCATTTATTATTTTTTAACAAATAAAAGATAACTGGGGTGCCTCAAGCAGAAATCATAATTTTAAAATACTACAAACCAATTATTTAATTAACAAAATTCCCCATATGAGAACCAACAAACTACTGTTGTACGCGGCAGGTGCAGGCGCATTGGCGGCGGTATTCTCCTTTTCAAAAGGCAGGATAGCAAATCAACTTCCTGGTACGGTAATGGCCCATTCGGGCCTGATCAGAATCGATGGCGATGTTACCTACCGCGACCTCAACAAAAACGGTCAGCTGGATATATACGAAGATCCAAGGCAGCCAATTGAAGACCGCGTTCAGGACCTCCTTAAAAAGATGACCCTCGAGGAGAAGGCAGGTATGATGTTTTATGTACCTACGCGTGTGAATAAGGATGGCACTATTGAGGAAGAGCCCGCAAAGGATTTCCTGGCATCAATATCGCCTGTCGGGATGAAGGAAATGGATATGCGCCACATTACGCACTTTAACCTGTTTGGCGTTCCGGCGCCGGATACCTTAGCTATGTGGTACAACCGCATGCAAAAGCATGCCGAAGCTACACGTTTAGGTATCCCGCTTACCATCTCATCCGACCCGCGCAACCAGGGTGGCGCCGGTATTTTTGCCATGTCGGCAAAAACGTTTTCCATGTGGCCCGATCCGCTGGGCATGGCCGCAATCGGCGACGAAAAAGAAATGGAGCATTTTGCAGATATCTCGCGCCAGGAATACTTGGCTACAGGAATACGCCAGGGTTTACACCCCCAGGTTGACCTGGCCACAGAACCACGCTGGCCGCGCATTTCGGGAACCTTTGGCGAGGATGCAGAATTGTCGTCACGCATGACTATTGCCTATATCAAAGGTTACCAGGGAGAAAAACTGAGCCCGAATAGCGTGGCTATGATGACCAAGCACTTCCCCGGTGGCGGTCCGCAAAAGGATGGTTTGGACCCGCACTTTGCTTTTCAAAAAGGGCAGGTTTATCCGGGTAACAATTTCAAATATCATTTGATACCTTTTGAAGCTGCTTTTAAAGCTGGTACGGCGGCCATTATGCCATACTATGGTGTGCCGATGGGGCAACCAAATACACCTGAGGTTGGCTTTTCTTATAACAAAGCCATCATTACCGACCTGTTGCGTAAACATTACCATTACGATGGTGTAGTTTGCACCGACTGGGGTCTGGTTAGCGACTCCAAGATTGGCCCGGTAGATTTTCCTGCAAGGGCCTGGGGAGTACAAAATCTGAGCAAAGAGGAACGCGTGCAAAAGATCATCGATGCAGGTGTTGATCAATTGGGCGGGGAAAGCCTGCCGGATGTTATCGTAAAACTGGTGAAGGACGGTAAATTGAGCGAAAAACGCATCGATGAATCAGTAACCAGGCTATTGCGCTTGAAGTTTGAGCTTGGCCTCTTCGACAACCCTTTTGTCGATGAAAAAAAGGCTGCGGCTATTGTAGGGTGCGACGAATTTATGAAGGCAGGCATAGATGCCCAGCGCAGGTCTATCACGTTGCTGAAGAATGACAACCATACTCTACCACTGGCTACGGGTAAGCTGAAGATTTATGTTAAAAATGTTAACCCGAAAATTGCAGCAGAATATGGTACAGTTGTAACTGATCCGAAACAAGCTGATATAGCCATCATCAGGCTACAGACTCCAAACTATCCGATACCCGAGGCAAAAGGTAACTTTATAGCCGGTATGTTCCATTGGGGTGACCTGGATTTCAAGGGCCAGCAATTACAGGATATTCTCGACCTGGAAAAATCTGTGCCTACAGTAGTCGATATTTATATCGACCGCCCGGCCGTTATACCTGAGATAAACCAGAATGCAAAAGCTTTGCTGGTGAATTTCGGATCGAATGATCGCGCGTTATTGGACGTGGTGTTCGGCAAATACAAGCCAGGTGGTCACTTGCCGATCGAACTACCGTCATCAATGGAGGCTGTGCGCAATCAAAAGGAAGATATGCCTTATGATTCAAAGGATCCGTTGTATAAATTTGGAGCAGGCTTAAGCTACTAAACAATAAACCTTGAAAAAGGAAACGATAAGAAATATAGCGTGTACGCTGTTGGGACTGATGCTTGTTTTTACAGGCATCAGTCACCTCACTTTTGAGCGGGCCGAATTTAAGGCGCAAGTACCTGATTGGGTGCCATTGAGCGTTGATCTCGTCGTTATTGCTTCGGGTATCACGGAACTTGGCTTGGGGATTGCCTTGCTGGCAGCGCCCAAAAAGTATCGAGCCATAGTTGGACTACTAACGATGATATTTTTCATCGCCATCTTTCCGGGCAATATCGCGCAGTATATTGATCACCGAAGTGCTTTTGGACTTGATACCGATACCAAACGCCTGCTTCGACTGTTTTTCCAGCCGGTTTTTATCTATTGGGCATGGTGGAGCACCAGAAAATAACACAATAATAATTAATCTTACCAAAGAAAGCCCGGGGCGGAAGCTTCGGGTTTTTTGTTTAAAATGAAGAGCTTTATTCGTGCCGCCTGATCTGCGCCATAGTATCAAACTTCTTCGAAGACTCAATTTGCAACGGTGTATTGATATTACACTCACAGTAGCCGCAGTAGTAGGTGGTTTGTTTGGTGCGTATAGCCTTGTAGACCAAATAGCTCCCGGCACCAAGGGCAGTTGCGGCTAATAGCGTGCTTATGATAATACCGATAAATACCTC
>JAICXZ010000283.1 GCA_025934475.1 Mucilaginibacter sp.
CGGTTAAGGTTACGATCAACGAATACCTGGAGATATCCAAGGAGTTCAGTACGCCTAAGAGTAATTCGTTTATAAACGGTATCTTAGACAAGATTTTATACGAACTGAAAGCCGAAAATAAGATCAGGAAGGTAGGCAGGGGATTGATCGATGAATAATTCTGGTCAGCAAAATATCTTAAAAGAGCGATATACAATGAAAAAACTGTTTTTAGCCGTTATAGCTGCAAGTATGCTGATGGCGGCATGCAATAGCAACTCAAGTACTACTGCTTCAAATAATACAGTTGCCACCGCCGACAAGCCCATCATGAAGTTTGAAAAGGAGACGCATGATTTCGGTAAAATAAAACAGGGCGATATAGTGAATTACGAATTCAAATTTACCAATACTGGCAAGTCGCCGCTGATCATTACAGGCGCACAGGCCTCATGCGGTTGCACAACCCCGGAGTGGCCCAAAGAACCGATCAAACCAGGCGAAAACGGATCCATCAAGGTTACCTTTAACAGCAAGGGTAAAATGGGTCTGCAGGATAAGCAAATTTTAGTGACAGCCAATACAAACCCAGCACAAAACATAGTACACCTGATTGGCGAGGTGAAGCTTAATTAATACAATCAAATGACCACAGCTATTTTATTACAAGCCGCTCCTGGCGGCGGAGGCAGCGGGATGCTGATCACGATGGGTCTTATCATCGTGGTTTTCTATTTCTTCATGATCCGTCCGCAGGTTAAGAAGCAAAAAGACCAAAAGAAATACGTTGACGAATTGAAAAAGGGCGACAAAGTTGTTACCACAGCAGGTATACACGGTCGCATAGCCGACGTTGCCGATACTACCTTCCTGGTTGAAACTGAAGGTGGCGGCAAGATTCGTTTTGAAAAATCGGCAATCTCATTAGATGCTTCAAAAGCTTTAAACGCGCCTGCTAAAACTGCAGATGCGGACAAGGATAAAACCAAAAAAGCTTAATACGAGCTAAAAGCCGAAAGCATAAAGCTCAAAGCAATTTAACAGGCGGGAAGAACGGGGAGTAAAGCGAAAAACAATTTTAGCTTTTACCTTTGTGCTTTCCGCTTTTAGCTTTTTGAAGGCCGAAAGCATAAAACCAAGGCAAAAAGCTTTAAATATAGATAAATGAAACTCAGCTTTAGACTTTTTGCTTTCAGCTTTTAGCTTCAACAATGGCGTTGATCAAATTATCGGCATCAGAACAAAGACGACTGTCCGCGTTTGTTACCTGCCTGCTGCTGGCAGCGCTGGCATGGGTTTTTACCATGCTGTCCGATACTTATCCATTTAAGGTTAAGGAGATTATTGCCTATAAAAACGCGCCTCAAAAGCGTGCCTTTCATACCTTGCAGTCGGATACGGTAGTTGCTACACTTAAAGGTACCGGTTGGGAACTATTATTCCAGAAAATGGAATATGCCAATAAAACCATCGAGGTTGACCTTCACACATTGGATACTAAGGACTACGTTGTATTAAGCTCGCAACTGGGCAAGATAAACGAAACCAAAGATTTTGACTTACCCATTGATTCCATTAGCCCGGATACCTTATATTTTGATTTCACTGGACGGACAGTGAAGAAAATTCCGGTAAAATTGGTTACCTCCTTAAAATACCAGCGCCAATTTGCCCAATCCAACAATGCCATACTCGATCCGCCTTTTGTAACTATTAGCGGCCCTCAAAAGGACATTGACCAAATTCACTCCTGGGAAACCGATTCGCTTAAATTGGATAGCGTGGATGAAACAATACGGACGACTCTTGCGCTAAAACCAGTGCATGAGGCTAGCCTGAGTATTTACCCCAGATCGGTACAGGTACGCGTTCCGGTGGATGAGTTCACGGAGAAAACTGTGGAAATTCCCGTTAAGCTGGTTAATAACCACACCGGCTACGATGTAAAGATATTTCCACAAAAAGTAAAGGTTACTTTTACCACTTCGCTACGCCGTTATCCAGAGTTGGATGACGATTATTTTGAGGCGACGGCAGATCTGAGCCTATGGCAAAACAACGGATATAGCGCTTTGCCGGTAAAGCTAACCCGGTCGCCCAGTTACTGCAAAATAGTAAAAATAGAACCCCAGAATATCGATTTCATCATCCGTAAATAATGCTTAAAATAGGGATCACAGGCAATATTGGAAGCGGCAAAACCACCGTAAGCAAAGTTTTTGAAGTATTGGGTATTCCAGTGTTTTATGCCGATGAAGCCGCCAGAAATGTGATGACGGCTGATGAAATATTGATCGGGGAGATTAAAATGGCATTTGGCGCCGCCAGCTATTTCGACGATGGCTCACTGAACCGGAAATATATTGCAAACATCGTTTTTAATAACCAGGCGCAATTGGCCAAACTAAACTCAATTGTTCACCCCGCCGTCTTCAGGACATTTGATAACTGGGTTGCCAATATTAAGGATGCACCGTATGTAATGAAGGAAGCTGCTTTGTTGTTTGAAAGCGGTTCCTATAAAATGTGCGATAGAACCATCATGGTCGATGCTCCGCTAGAGCTGCGGATCAAACGCGTAATGCAACGCGACGGGTTTTCCCGCGAAGAAATCCTTAGTCGCGAAGCCAGGCAATTCACCGAAGAGAAAAAAGTCGCCATGGCAGATTATGTAATAAAGAATGATGACACCCAACTGGTGATACCGCAGGTTTTGGGCCTGCACGCACAGTTTCTTGCGCTCAGTCATTAAGGCATTAGTTCATTTTGTATGGCGAAGACAATGACCTAATGCCTTAATGCCCCAATGACTTAATTAAATGATTTTAGACGACTTCCTCCAATATAACCCCAACGGACTCTACTGTAAATACGGCAATTTTTACCTCGATCCGCAGCAACCGGTAGCGACCGCTATGATTTCGCATGCGCATGCAGATCATGCTGTTTCGGGGAATAATGAGGTTTATTGCACTGACGCCACTTCAGAATTCATGAAGCTGCGTTACGGGAAAAACGCTGCAAAGGCTTTTAATATAGGAGGGTACGACAAGCCATTTACTATCGGCGGCGTGCAGGTCACTTTTATTCCGGCAGGGCACATGCTCGGTTCAGCACAAGTATTAATGGAATACCAGGGTACCAGGTACCTGTACACGGGCGATTACAAAATACAACCAGATGCCACCTGCGAACCTATTGAATGGGTAAAAACGGATGTGCTGATAACGGAAAGTACTTTTGCCAACCCAAATATCATTCATCCCGATCCGATCGCGGAGATAAAAAAGCTGAATGACATTAAGAGCAATATACTGCTAGGTGCGTATAGTTTAGGGAAAAGTCAACGGCTAATACGGCTTATCAATGATCACGCACCGCAGAAGACCATCCTGGCGCATCACAGTATTATGCCGATAAATATGGCCTACCAGCGCATGGGAATTAACTTGGGTAAATATCAGTTATACAGCCGTAAACTAATGAAAAACCAACAGGAATATATTTACATTGTTCCCCCCTTTACTTTTGATAGCTATTACCGGGCGGTAGGAGTGAAGCGGCTGTTTGCTTCGGGCTGGAAGAATCTGCAGGTAAATCAGAACGATACGCTTTTTATTTCTGACCATGCTGACTGGAACGATATCCTTCAAACTATCGAAAAAACCGAACCCAAAGAGGTTTGGACCTTACATGGCGACGGCACCCCGCTGCGCAAATATTTCGGAGATCGTATTTTTGTGAAATTGCTGAATTATGATGCTGATAGAAGGAGTTGACTATTATATAAACGAAGACGGTCTGTTTGTATTCACCAAAGAATACCATTTGAAACGCGGCTATTGCTGCAAAAACAAGTGCTTGCATTGCCCCTGGGATTATGGGAAACCTAGGGAATCAGATCACCCTAAAGCAAGCGACGGAACAAAGTGAAGATGTTCATGTCCCGAAGGGACATTTGATTGGTAGCACTTTAAAAAATAATTCAGCATATTTGCAAGCTGCTATCTGTCTTGCCAATTATGCGTATCGACGACGAAATACAGAGTACCAACTTTGAGGACAGTTACCACAAAGCGGTAATCAACATTGCTTACACCCAGGGATGGCTGGCCAATGCCCTGCGCTGCCAGTTTGAGCGGCATAAACTGACGCCTCAGCAATTCAATGTGCTGCGCATCCTGCGTGGGCAATATCCAAGTCCGGCTACTGTCAATTTGATTAAGGAGCGCATGCTCGACAAAATGTCGGATGCCTCACGTATTGTCGATCGCCTGGTACAAAAAGGTTTGGTTTCGCGTTGCACCAACAATAAGGACCGACGGGCCGTGGATATCCGTATTAGTGAACTGGGTATGCAGATACTCGCTAAGATGGACGACGAGTTTAAAACGAAAGACCTGCTTAAAAATAATCTGAGCGAAGAAGAGGCCGCCCAATTAAGCGATTTGCTGGATAAGTTACGAGGGTGAGGTGAAAGGTTAAAGGCGAAAGGATAAAGATTTTGTTCCTCAGCCTTAATTAATATCGGGCATCACAGTAATTTAAGCGTCCGATATTCCCGCCAAAGACAACCTTTCGCCTTTAACCTTTCTCCTCTTATAGTTCTGCTAAAAACGCTCCCAAGGCAATCCCCATTCCCAACACTACAGCTACCATTTTGCGGATCGTAAACTTATGATCTGAGCTTGATTCAAACAGGATAGTGGTTGAAATATGCAGGAAGATACCAATCACCACACCCATAATTCGTCCATAATATTTTTGCAGGTTACCTATGCCGCCGGCGCTTAGTTGTTGGCTGAAAAAATAGCCGGCGGGAGCCATCAGTGCGAAAAGGATCACAAAGAATACTGTTTTACTGAGGCTTTGCCTGTTGGCCAGCAGAACCGTAGCCAGCGCAAATGCAGCAGGTATATGGTGCAGCGCGATGCCGTAAACCAATTGGTTTTGGTTTCCTTCAGCAATAGGCATGCCTTCCAGGAAAGCGTGAACACACAAGCTGAGCAGGATCCCAATAGGAAACGCAATGTGTTCATGATCGGGCTTGTGCATGTGCCCGTGTTCGATACCTTCCGAAAATTGTTCCAATACGATCTGGAACAGGAAGCCGATCATGATAAAAACGCCAACATAATTGTCGTTGCCATGATAAGCGTCAGGAATCAAATGCAAAACAGTGATGCCAAATAGATAAGCGCCACTGAAGGAAAGCACCAGTTTGAGCGTTTTGTGATTGTCGCCTTTAAATAGAAACACCGACATCCCGCCAGAGAATGCCCCGAAAAATAATAATGCTACTTTCCAGAGGTCCATCAGAAATTAGGTTGAAGCTTTTTGAATAATAAGGATATGAGCCATCCCACCAACGTGCCATACAGAGCGCC
>JAICXZ010000771.1 GCA_025934475.1 Mucilaginibacter sp.
GGCATACATATCGGGGATAATGATGCCGCCCTTATTGTAAAATATAGTCTCAGCTTCTGGAGTTGTAGGACCGTTGGCGCCTTCGGCAATAATTTTGGCTTTGATATTTCTAATATTGTCGGCAGTGATCTGGTTCTCTAAAGCCGCAGGGACAAGGATATCGCATTCCTGCTCCAGGCCCTGGTGCGAATTTGTGAACTCTTTCTTCGAGCCTTTATAGTTTAATATTGATCCGGTTTCCTTACGGTGCTGGAATACTGATTCGATATCCAGGCCATCCTCGTTATAAATGGCGCCTTCAAACTCGCAAAGACCGACTATGATTGCCCCAAATTCGGTTAAGAACTTGGCTGAGTGGTATCCCACGTTACCAAGACCTTGTACAATTACCCTTTTGCCATTAATTCCCGGAGTAAGACCGATTTTCTTCATGTCCTCCGGTACGCTCACGCACTCACGAACGGCTATGGCCACGCCACGACCGGTTGCCTCACGGCGTCCCATGATACCATGCAGCGCAATAGGTTTGCCTGTTACCGCTCCCATAGCATCCAACTGGCCGGGGTTCATGGTGGCATAAGTATCGGCGATCCAGCTCATTTCACGCTCACCTGAACCATAGTCGGGTGCTGGCACGTCGATGCTTGGACCGATGAAGTTCTTTTTAATCAGCTCTACCGTATAACGACGGGTAATATTCTCAAGCTCTTGTACGGTATAATTTTTAGGGTTGATCCTGATGCCACCCTTTGCGCCCCCGAAAGGCACGTTTACAATGGCGCATTTGTAGGTCATAAGGGCAGCAAGCGCCATTACTTCGTCCTCGTTTACCATTTCGCTGTAACGGATACCACCCTTGGTTGGGCTCTGGTGTTGTGAGTGCTCAACACGCCAGGCGTCAATCACCTCAAAGCCATCACCCTTACGGATTGGGAAGCGGAAACGGTAAACACTGTTGCACGATTTGATCTGATCCAACAAGCCTGCATCATGCTTGGTAAATTGTGCGGCATAGTCAAAATTCTTACATACGTCGCCAAAGAAATGGGTAGTTTCCTGGTTGACGATCGGATTATTATTTGCCATAATTTGTGGTTGAATAATTATTAGATTCTCAAAAAAGTGCACAAATGTGATACAAAAATTACCAATATTGCAAATTTTAAGTTGATAGTGTCCGGCTTACACTGGTCACTTATCACGTTAAAACGATGTTTAAACCCAATAGGTTTGTTTTTTGAACTAATTTCCTTTTTCGATTTTTTTTAATCGCCTGTCCATAGCAAACAGGTAGATGGCCAATCCCACAAAGATGATGCTGATTGTTGCAATCACCACATATATTCTGCCCGACTTATAAAACTCATCGGCCATACCGCTCCCTGATTTTTCCTGTGCAAATACTGCAGAACTGAATAAGGTAAAAAGTAACAGGATCAATAGTTTTTTCATCGGGGATTACGGTCTAAAATTCATTAAAAAAACTTATATAAATATAAGCCGAATGTTAATTTATGCTATTTCTTTTATATTCAATTAAGCGGATACGATAACGTAATGTGGCTATCCAAACCGATATCAGCGACCAGCCCAGCATAGCAGGGTAAAACACCATCCGCATGTGGCTATCGAGGTCGTACTTACCAAATGCAGGGTTACCGCCGCTGCCCGGGTGCAATGAATCGGTCAAACGCGGCAGCACAAAAATGAGCACTACCATAATAGGAAATGCGAAGATGTTGTATATGGCAGATATCTTGGCTCGCTTCTGCTCCTCATCGATCGAGTTACGTAACACCAGGTAAGCACAATACAGCAGGAAGGCAATAGCCGCACTATTTTGCTTGGGATCGCCGCTCCAGAATTCGCCCCAGGTAAACCGGGCCCACATCATACCGGTAACAAGACCCAGCGCATAAAAAAGCAGGCCCACATTGACACATTCTACTGCAGCCAGATCATACTCCTCTTTACCGGTATTTAAATACTTGAGGCTATAAAAAACAGATATAACCAAAACCGACAGCATCCCCATCCACATAGGTACGTGGAAATAAAGGTTGCGAATAGTCTCGTGCAAAATAGGCAATACCGGAACCGGGATTAAAAACCCGGCAATGAGCGTATAGAATACCAGCGCAACCGCCAGTACCTTCCACCAGGTCTTATAGATTATCTTCATGTTAAATTATCCGGGCAAAGGTACGTTGTTGAGGTGAAAGGTAAAAGTGAAGAGAGGTAAAAGGTGAAAGGATAAAGGTAAATGGTTTGTTTTTGATATCGAATATCGAACGCCGAATATCGAATTATGAAGGCAAAAGAACTTCGATATTCATTATTAGGCGTTCGGTGTTCATCATTCAATTTTTCAC
>JAICXZ010000211.1 GCA_025934475.1 Mucilaginibacter sp.
CCATAATGTGGCCGCTGTTCAGTTTATCCACGTACATATCCTCGCTCACCTGTTTATTGAAACCCGAGATAAGGGTTGAGCCCTGGTCAGCTTCTATTACATACCACATTTCGGTCTTACCGAAAGAGTTGTGACGGACTTTCGCTAATTCATCATTGGGATGCACCTGGATAGACAAATCGTCGTTCGCATCGATAAATTTTACCAGCAGCGGGAAAGTATTGCCAAAATGCTCGTATACCTTCTTCCCCACCAGGCTGTCTTTATGCTTTTCGAGCAAATCGGCCAGCGATTCCCCCTCCAGCGGACCATTGGCCACAACGGAAACATCCGATTTAACACCAGATATTTCCCAGGTTTCACCACAATTGGGCAGACTGCCAAAATCTTTGTGCAAATAGGTTTTGATTTTTTGGCCGCCCCAGATTTTGTCTTTAAAGATGGTTTTGAATTTTAAAGGATAGAGTGCTGACATGTGAGATAGATATAATAAATATATAAGTATTAAATAACTGGGATTTCAAGTTGTTTGCAGATTTTCTTGCAAAGTAAGTTGTCTAGTTCCTGATGACGGCCGACCGCTGTTTGCTTCTGGCTCTTCGGATTTATTATAGATTGCATGATTAGCACCCTCACGTAATAGCTGGCAACCGTGCTTTTCTATGTGTTTTATTAAGGCAGAGCGCTTCATTAAATCAGTTCAAGCTCTTCCTTAATAATTGATTTTCCTGAATATTCCTTTTCGGTGAGCTCTTTATTAGTATCCAGCAGCAATCGTAACGCATCAAGTAAATTCTCTTTTACCTCTTCGATAGTTAAACCTTGCGATATGGCGGCGGGGAACTCTTCTATTTGGCCTACAAACCAACCGTTCTCGCCTTTTTCGATAACTGCAGTCAACTTCATAGTTCAAAAATAACCATTATCCAACAAAAAACCCATTTGGTTCGCAAATGGGTTTTGTATCTGTTAGAAGAAGATTAATTATTTACCCAATTTCTTCTTTAAGTTCTCATCGATAGCCTCAAGGAACTCTTCGGTATAAAGGAAATCTTTACCATGCTCAACCTTCGGTTTGATGGTAATAGCCAAATCCTTAGTCATTTTACCGCTTTCAACAGTTTCGATACAAACCTGCTCAAGGGTTTTGCAGAAGTTGATTAATTCTTTGTTATTGTCCAGCAAACCTCGGAATTCCAAACCACGTGTCCATGCGAAGATGGAAGCAATCGGGTTGGTTGAGGTTGGTTTACCAGCCTGGTGATCGCGATAGTGACGGGTAACCGTACCATGTGCAGCTTCGGCTTCCATAGTCTTGCCATCAGGTGTAACCAATGTTGAGGTCATCAAACCTAATGAACCAAAGCCCTGTGCTACAGTGTCCGACTGTACGTCGCCATCGTAGTTTTTACATGCCCATACAAAGTTACCATGCCATTTCAAGGCAGAAGCAACCATATCGTCGATGAGGCGGTGCTCATAGGTCAATTGGTTAGCTTCAAATTCCAGTTTAAATTCATTTTCATATATCTCCTGGAAAATATCTTTAAAACGGCCATCATATTTTTTCAGGATGGTATTTTTAGTCGATAAATATAAAGGCCATTTCTTCAGCAAAGCCTGGTTAAAGCAGGCACGTGCAAAGCCTTTGATCGATTCGTCAGTATTGTACATTGCCAATGCAACGCCATCGCCTTTAAAGTTAAATACTTCGAACGACTGCTCAGGGCCGCCGTCTTCTGGAGTGAAGGTGATAGTGAGTTTACCTTTGCCTTTGGTTAAAAAGTCGGTAGCACGATACTGATCGCCGAAAGCGTGACGGCCGATGCAGATAGGTGCTGTCCAATTGGGCACCAGGCGAGGCACGTTCGACATCACGATCGGCTCGCGGAAAACAGTCCCGTCCAATATATTACGGATAGTACCATTCGGCGACTTCCACATGTGCTTCAGGCCAAACTCTTCAACACGAGCCTCATCGGGTGTGATGGTGGCACATTTGATACCAACACCATATTGCTTAATGGCGTTTGCAGCATCAATAGTAACCTGGTCATCCGTCTCATCGCGGTGTTCAATACCCAGGTCATAATACTTAATATCCAGATCGAGATAAGGAAATATCAGCTTGTCTTTAATGAATTTCCAGATGATGCGGGTCATCTCATCCCCGTCCAGTTCAACTACGGGATTTGCTACTTTGATTTTTGACATAACAGGTATTCGTGTTTTTACGTAAAAGGGCTCAAATATAAAAATTTGACATTAGCAATTGTATTAAATAAAATATTCAGAATGTCAAAAACATAATTAAACAATTAGTTCGTTTTTGTATTGTTTTGTAGAAGATTGAACTTATTTTTATAAAATTGCTGGCATAAGAAAATCTTGTGCCCTTACAGTAACATCAGCCCCTGATTATAAATATGAAGAAATTTACTTTACGCCTTACGCTCCTGACTTTGCTTACCTGCTTTTCGGCACTGGCGTCAAAGGCGCAAAACGGCTACGATTTTTCACAGTATGATCTGGGTGCATCGCTGAATTTTAATTCGTTTTATGGAGATACGCAAACTTCAAAAAGCACCAATTCGGCCAGTTTTAATTTCACTTATAACCAAACAGCTTTCCTGAACTACATCTTTGAGTTACAGGTGGGTAAGTTAATGGGGGGCGATTCTACCAAAGATTACCTTGGACGACAATTTACAACCGATTATCATTATTTCGCTTTCAGGATACAGTTGCAGGCTGGGGAGATAATGGACTATTCGCGCAGCAAATTCATGAACGCCCTAAAGAATTTCTATGTAGGCGGTGGTCTGGGCATGGTTTACAGTAATGTCACCAACATTAATCGCTATTCCATCCAGTACATAGGATTTTACACACCCGGTGTCGACAAAGCCAGCCAGTTGTTCTTTCCTGCCAGGATCGGATACGAATTCAAACTCTTCAATAAAAACCAACGCCCCGACGTTAAGATTGATATTGGCTATCAATACAATATCATATTTGGCGATAACATTGATGGCTTTAAAGCAGGTTCTCACAACGACGCGGTCGGACAATTTACTGTCGGGATGAAGTTCTCGGTCGGAGGTGTGACTTCTTACCGCAAAGAGATCACCTGGTAGTATTGGCAAATAAGTGATAAGCACCTTCTTTGTAAATAAGGCGCGATAATTTGTAATATCGCCGGCCGTCAGTTTATATTTACGTTCTCATAATTAAACTGATCGTAATGAAGAACCTTTTACTCTCTCTTATCGGGGCCTGTTTTATTGTTTGCTCGGCTACCGCGCAAAACACTCAGCAGCCACAGCCTCCTAAAAACACGCAAAAAATATCGTCAGGACGCATGGTGCACACCGACACGACCGTGGTAACACATCATACCGTAACCATTAAGGGACAAGCTGTATCCTATACAGCTACTGCCGGCATGATGCCAATTTGGGATGAAGATGGCCGCCCTACCGCTGGCGTGTTTTACACCTACTACGAGCGCGACAATGTAGCTGATAAAGCTAATCGTCCTTTAGTTATCTCTTTTAATGGCGGCCCGGGCACGCCTTCAGTTTGGATGGAGTTGGGCTACACCGGCCCGCGTATGCTGAACGCCGACGATGAAGGATACCCATTGCAGCCCTACGGATTCAAGGAAAATCAGAATTCGATACTGGACGTTGCCGATATAGTTTATGTGGACCCAGTGAATACGGGCTACTCAAGACCTGTATCGCCAGAAATACCTAAAACCAATTTCTTCGGTGTTAACGAAGACATCAAATACCTGGCCGATTGGATCAATACTTTCGTCACCCGCGAAAACCGTTGGGCATCGCCAAAATTCCTGATCGGCGAAAGCTATGGCACAACCCGTGTATCCGGATTAGCGCTGGCATTGCAGGATAACGAATGGATGTATTTGAATGGCGTTATCCTGGTATCACCTACAGATTTGGGTATCGAACGCCAGGGCCCCGTTGGCGAGGCGCTGAGTCTCCCCTATTTTGCAGCCACAGCGTGGTATCATAAAAAATTGCCGGCCGATCTACAGTCGAAAGATCTGACAGCCGTTTTGCCCGAAGTTGAAGATTTTACTGTCAACCAATTCATACCGGCGCTGAGCAAGGCAGGCTCCTTGGATGATGAACAGAAGAAGGCTATTGCAGCCAAAGTTGCCCGCTATAGTGGACTATCAGAAAAAGTGGTGTTGGACCACAACCTGGTGATTGGCTACGATGTGTTCTGGAAAGAATTACTGCGCGACCAGGGCTATACCATTGGCAGGCTCGACTCCCGATACAGGGGAATTGACCGCCAGGCAGCAGGCGAAGGTCCCGACTACAATGCCGAGCTGACTGCCTGGCTGCAGGAGTTTACCCCTGCAATCAATATTTACATGCGCAGCGAGCTGAATTACAAGACTGATCTGAAATATAATATGTTCGGTAATGTATGGCCGTGGGACAACAAGGACGATCATACCGGCGAGAATTTGCGGCAGGCTATTGCTCAAAATCCAAACTTACATCTGCTGGTACAATCCGGCTATTTTGATGGTGCATGCGATTATTTCAACGCCAAATACAGCATGTGGCAAATGGATCCAAGTGGTAGACTGAAAGATCGCCTGAAGTGGGAAGGCTATAAAAGCGGGCACATGCTTTACCTGCGCAAAGAAGATTTGGCAACGGCAACCGAAAACTTAAGGAAATTTATTTTAGGCTCGATACCTAAAGCTGGTCAGCCTGCTAAATATTAATTTGATATTCGGTTTGCCAAACTATCGTGGTAAATTAGTGTTGATTTATAAAACCATTTATCATGAGCGCCAAAAGACCATATCCCGAGTTCGACAACGAGGATGACGACAGGGATGCCTACCTCAAAAATAGCCTGGGCGAAGAATCAGCTGCTGAAGACCTGGCTTACAATGAGGAAGACGATAGCTTTGAATACGATGTGGAAAGCGAAGATCCGGACTATGATCATCCTGATCCGTATAAAACTTCGGTAAAAAATGGCGCTGATTTTGATTCAACCTACGACGAAGCCAACCCATATGCAGTTGATGAATATATACCAGACGAGTCGCTGGAGACAGATGTTAACGATTTGGGTATGCACATCGACACAGGGAAGATCGTGAGAGTTGACCCTACAGACAGGATCATATCCAGAACACCGGAGGATAGCCGGCCAGATTTGGATGAGGAAGGATATCCGGTTAATGATACCCCCAAGAAGGTGAAGAAATGACCCCGATTCCATCGAGGCTCATAACACCAACCCCATAAAAAAACGAGGAGAAACCATTTCAACCAGTTATGCTGGATGAAATTTCTCCTCGTATGTCTTCATAACCGTCCGGCCAGAAGTCAGCAGCAATGTTTCATATCTATTACTCTATAATTAGTGTCGCTATTGAGTGCGGATTAGCGGTTGTTTTTGCGGCTTTGCCTTTGATCCACAATAGATAGTCAATCTTTTCGTCAGTTTTATTCATCACCACTACTGCAATCTTACCATCAGGATTTTGATAAGCAGTAGTCAGCAATTTATCCCTGCTGGCCGAAGAAGCAATGCGTTTAGCGCCCGGCTTAATGAATTTAGAGAAATGCCCAATGTAGTAATAGGCGTTGGTATAAATAACCTTACCTGTTTGAACATCGGCATGTATTGGCGCGAAGCAGAAATTGCCTACGTGATTCGGGCCGCCTTTTTCGTCCAAAAGCACGTTCCAGTCGGTCCAGGCTACGGTGCCTGCGTTAAAGTCATTGATCATGGAATAACCGTACTTTTCTCCCAATGACCAATCATCCATTTTATTTGCATCGAAACGCTCGGCGCAACCTTCAGTGAAAATCAAATTTTTGGATGGAAAAGTTTGATGAACCAATTGTTCATTTGCAAAATTCATTCCTGCGCCGGTCCAGGTCTCGTACCAATGGTAACCAACGCCCCAAACGTATTTCGCAGCAGCAGGATCTTCCAGGATGGTGCTTGCACGTTGATACATCAGATCCCGGTTATGATCCCAAACCATCAGTTTCTTGCCTGATAGCCCGGCCTTTTGCAATGTTGGGCCTAAATAGCCTTTTACAAAATCGCGCTCATCTTCGGCTGTGTACAAACACGACTCCCAGGTCTGTGTAG
>JAICXZ010000338.1 GCA_025934475.1 Mucilaginibacter sp.
CGATCGATTGAAACAGAGAAGTAGCAACGGCATGTATCATCTGGGAGACCTGAATTTACGCTTACGTGAAGAGCCGTCGGGAGAATGGTTGTCTTTTTCAACTGCTAACGAAAGAAAACCTGTCGAAACATTACCTGTCAAAGGCCCTGTCTTAGCAGTCGCTGATTTGGCCAACACCCTGCCTTCAGACATACCCCTTAACATTAAGCGATATTGGGAAGTGGAAAAGGGACAGCTTGTACTTCGTTTTGAGCTGACAAACCGAACAACCAAACCGGTAGAGATCGGTGCTTTGGGCATACCGATGATCTTTAACAACATCCTCAGCGGCAAAGATCTGGTACAGGCGCATGCGCAGAATGTGTTGTATGATCCATACATTGGCCGGGATGCCGGTTATTTGCAAGTCACCCATTTGAATGGCAGGGATTCATCTCTGCTGGTACTTCCTTATGGTGCTACCCCTTTTGAAGCCTATAATCCCTTGTTGGATGATCCGACTCCAAGGAGTGTGACCTTTGAGGGTTTTTATGAATGGATGGCCTGCAGTAAGGCTTATGCGGAAAAGGAATGGAAAGGTGTCGAGCCCTGGAACGTGCCCACTTCCGTTGTTCTAAAACCTGGAGAAAAAAAGAACTTTGGAGTTCGCTTTGTGCTCGCCGGAACACCTGAAAATATAGAAAAAACACTGCTGCTGAACAACCGGCCGGTTGCGGTAGGCATTCCCGGTTATGTGCTTCCACAGGATGTGAATGGGCGCCTGTTTATCAACTATAAGAGTAAAATCAATACTGTAAAGGTAGAACCTGTGGGTGCCCTGGATATCCGTTCTTCTTCGGAACAAGCCAGAAACGGATGGAAAGGATATGATATTAAAGGGAAAAAGTGCGGAAGGGCGAGGCTGACGATTCAATACGAAGATGGCCTGGTACAAACGGTAAATTATAAAGTGACCAAGCCGGAAAAAGAAGCGGTAGCTGATTATGGAAAATTTGTAACAACAAAGCAATGGTTTGAAAAAAAGGATGATCCGTTCGGTCGAAGCCCCTCTGTAATCACTTATGACAATGAAAAAAAGCAGCAGGTACTGGAAGAAAGAAGGGCATGGATAGCTGGTTTGAGTGATGAAGCGGGAGCAGGAAGCTGGCTGGGTGCGATAATGAAGCAATCCGTATTGCCCAATAAGCAGGAAATCCAAAAACTTCAGCGGTTTATAGATGAAACGTTATGGGGAGGTATACAAATCAAAGAGGGTCCGGAAAAATTTGGTGTTCGTAAAAGCTTATTCTACTTTGAACCAGACTCAATGCCAGCCGGCACCTACACCATTCCTGTAAATAAGAAGGATTGGTCTTCCTGGCCGAAGAAAGAAGCGTATTCGCTTGGCCGATCCTATAACTATCCTCATGTCGCAGCAGCGTATTGGACGATGTATCGGCTGGCACGTAATCACGTGGGGCTGGTTACAGATCATCCCTGGAATTGGTATTTAACCAATGCTTACGGCACGGCGCTTGGCATGATCCGGTTCGCACCACAATTTTCTGAATTCGGCCAAATGGAAGGAACGGTTTTCTTCTTCATTCTTCAGGATCTGAAAAAAGAAGGGATGAAACAAATGGCTGATAATTTAGAAGCCGAAATGAAAAAAAGAGCCATCCATTGGTCATCATTGCCCTATCCATTCGGAAGTGAAATGCCATGGGACTCAACAGGGCAGGAAGAAGTCTATATCTGGTCGCTTTTCTTTGGATATGATGATAAAGCAACTGTCACCCTTGATGCAATACTCGCCTATATGCCTACAATACCTCATTGGGCCTATAACGGCAATGCACGTCGTTACTGGGACTTCGGAACGGCCGGAAAATTAGCCAAAATTGAGCGAATGATCCATCATTACGGCTCCGGGCTGAATGCCATTCCTGTTTTAACGGCTTACCGGCAGAATCCGGATGATTTTTATCTGTTGCGGGTGGGCTATGGTGGCGTTTTAGGTACATTGTCCAATATCACCGAAGAAGGTTTCGCTCCCTGCGCCTTCCATGCTTTTCCTAACACCTTGAAGAACGATGCATATTCCGGTGATTACGGCTCCGGATTCTTTGGCTACGCTGTCAACTCGGCTACTTACCTGGTTCAACATCCTGACTTCGGATGGGTAGCTTTTGGCGGTAATGTAAGTGTAAAGGATCAGTGGGTAGAAGTGCAGCCAACCACCGCTAGCAGGTCATCAGTATATATTGCGCCAGCCGGTTTATGGCTTTCACTTGAGGCAGGAAAGATTAAAAAGATCGCTTTTAATAAATCGTCCGGCCAGGTAAAACTATTGCTGGATGCAACAGACGAATTTACTCCTGAAGCTTTTCTAACGATAGAACAACCTGGACATGTAAATAAAGCAGGCACTTATACGCTAAAAACGAGAGGAACCCGGCAGAGGGGTGGCTATGTAATCACTCTTTCCAATAAAGAAACCGAGGTGATCCTGGACCCGGAAAAAAAGTAAAACTGTTGACGATTTTTTAGAGAAATATAGAGAAGGCCGGCATAGCAACTAAATGTCTCTCTTCATGATGACGTAATGAAATGGCTATATAAGCAGCTTTATCAATGGCTGCAGGAAGCACAAATCCCTCGTTATAATCGGTATGTTCCCCTATAACGTTTATACGGCCGGGCGAACGAACAATTAGCGGGGCACCTTCAAATAGTTCTGAATATTTCTGCAATATTTTTTTCTTCATCGTTGATATAGTTAGACGCCGACGATCATTTTCTACTGTTTTGAAATAAAAACCAGCAATGGTTGTTAGAAGAATTGGGCCCGGTATTAGAAACAGTAAAATGTATAAACGTTCTATTCAATTTTAGATAATTTATAAAATCCAGAAATATTGGTATCATAAAAACTTTAAAGAAGAACTGTTTTTTTGAATAAAGGACCAAAAGGCCAACCGATTAGAAAATCATTGGCGATTTGGCCGCTTAATTATGAAAAAAATTCCAAATTCGTTCCTTTTGCTTCAGCGGCTTGTGCATTATTTAAGCACTTCATGGGCGGGGAGTGCGGTCTGAAAGACCGTAACGTTATTAGGTGATTTTTCTCATTCTTAAAATTTTTCGAATAGAGTCGTTTGTTGACCACATATAATTTCAGTCTACAGACAAATCATTAAACTTTTGATCAGTTTTTGTTTCCGGTGCCCCAAAATAGGACGCTTTTAATCCTCCCATGTCTATTACTATCCTATCGATCGCTATGCCCGGGTCAATCATGGTAATCTTTAACCTATGCTTTCCTTTTCCGGCAACGTTCATGACGCATTTCGGAATCGCTGCAGCCCGAAGGACGTTTGTTTGCCATTCGGGATTGTTCTCGTCCATCTCTTTTTTCAGCGCTGCGTTCACCATGACAGGCTTCCCTCCATCTATGCTCACCAGAAACCGAAGTTGATAATCAGCATTGATCGGCTGGTTGGGCAAACAATAAAAATGCAAGGTGGCGACGCGACTTGAAGCCGAATAAAAATCATAGGCCAGTGATGGCGCTTTGCTTAAATCGTTGGCGTGGAACGGCGGTGCAATCACAGGAAAAGTTGCCATCGCATCGCTCTTGCGCCCCAATCCCTCAATCAACTTCCAACTGGCCCTGTCTTTTTGACTTTTCTGCGAGAAATGTTCAGCTTCGATGGCAACCACACCATTGTCTTCAACAAACTGATTTTTACCGCTAATCCGCCAGTCGGGCCTGATGGCCTTGACACTAAGTAGATACCTTTGGCCATTCAATTCGATATTAAGCCTTGCGTTAACTGTATCATTTGAGGAAATTTTGTTCCAATCCACAGACACCCAAATTCTTTCCTGCCCGGAAGTTGTACCGGCGCTTTCCGATAATTTCACCCAAGCCTGGTTGGCTTCTACTTTCCATCTCAAGGGTTGCGATCCGGAATTGAAAACATCCACAAAATAGCTGCGTTTCGTGCAGGCATTGAAAACAGGTAGTGAAGCTATCGTTCCATTTGGATCAAGAGGTTGTGAATAGCCCTCAGGCGAGACACCTCCGGCAACTTTTTGTCCTGGATCAACATGCCCGGTATTCGGCATGCCGAATACCGGCAATTCCCGTGGTTGCCAGGAAATAATGTTGTTCCACTTACCACCGGCAATCTGTTGATTGTACCTTTTGGTTACCCCTTTGATTTTCTCAAATGCCAGGTTCGCCTGGTCGGCATACTCATTGGCAATCACTCGTCCTTGTTTTGCATATTCCCTGCTTTTATAGGCACACAGTAGTTTTTTGTTCATGTTGGATGCCCCAATGACTTTGTAAGCCACCAGTTCAAAAAACGCATCCTTCAAAGGGTCAGGCAATTTCGCTTCGATGCTCTCAGCTTTTTTTTCCAAGCTGTTATAGGCATCAATACGTTGTTGGACCTCGTCGCCATAATTATACAATGAAAGTGCGGGATCCTGAATTTGCGTGTTCGGATAGACTGTGTTCCAGCCCATGTGCTCAGGTTTGCGCGAGAAGTTAAGTTGAAAATAGTGCTTAAGAAGATCGCCGATTTCGGCAGCATATTTTACACCAAACTGTTTTTCAGCAAATTGATCATACCAGGATTCTACGTTGTCTGGCGAATATTGATTGGGATTCCAAGCCGTATTCAGAAAGAAATTCATTCCGATTTCATTCGCTTTTATGTCCCCCACGTTCACGACCCAAACTCCCCTGTCTTTCGTTTCAAAAGCTTTGTGCATTTCTTCCCAGATCAGCGAAGCGGGCACAGATTCGATCCACAAAAAATCATGCGGACGTCCC
>JAICXZ010000684.1 GCA_025934475.1 Mucilaginibacter sp.
GAATGTGGCCGCTCGTTAATCGATGATGCGGGTTATTTGCTGGGAACGGTGGCCGCTACCAAGCGTTTGAGCGATGGTAAGCGCGCGGTCATACTCGATTTCGGGGTTAATACCCTGTTCACCTCGTTTTGGTATGATCACCAGATCATTCCCGCACAAGATTTTACCCAGCACACAGAAAATACGGCGCTGTATGGCCCTCTCTGCATGAATATCGATGTGATCAGGGAGAACATTAACCTGCCTTTGCTTACCCGTGGCGATCACGTAGTAGTGCAAAAAGCGGGAGCCTATAACATGACGCAGTGGATGCAATTTATTACTACCCGACCGGGCATAGTGCTGATTGATGAGCAGGGCCATGTGCACCAGTTGAGATTACCTGAAACCCTCGAATATCTTGAGGCGCCCGAAGTAGTGCCCGAACATCTGAAGCAATCCAAGTGAAGAAGCAAATCCAATATATCGCCGATTCGTTTCTCAACAGCTACGCTATCTTGTTTTTTTCTCAAAACAAGGTATTGGGGGCGTTGCTCCTTATTGCTTCTTTTTTTAACCCCTTTGCCGGGCTGTCGGGGTTGGCTTGCTGCGGAGTTAGCATCGGAGTCGCTTCAGTTTTAGGATATAGCAAATACGACATTCGCACGGGATTATACAGTTTTAATGCTTTGCTGCTTGGCATAGGCGTCGGAACTTTTTATCACTTCGGTGCAGCTTACATTATTTGGCTTGGTGCGGCCTGCATCGTAGTCAGTGTGCTCAGCTTTATACTGGTTGCGCTGTTCAGAAAGTATAATCTGCCACTGCTTTCGCTGCCGTTTATAATTACGTTTTGGCTTCTGCTGTTGTCGGCCAACGGTGTTTATCACATGGGACTTGTTCAACGTAACAGTGCCGTGTTGAACGAACTATTCTCTCCGGTTCGGGATCCGAAATTAGGCGACGGCTGGCTTCATCTGCCATTTTACCCGGCGTTGTTTTTCCGGGCGTTAAGTGCTTTATTGTTTCAAAATAATATTGTCTCGGGTATCATCATCGCAATTGGCTTGCTGATCCATTCGCGAATAAATTTTAGTTTGATGGTCATTGGCTTTGTAGCAGCGGTGGCTTTCAATGGGCTTACCGGAACCTATCCCGAGGGCATCAGCTATTATCATCTTGGCGCCAATTTTATGCTGGCCTCAGGTGCTGTGGGCTGTTTCTTTTTTATCCCCTCCGGCAAATCTTATTTAGCAGCTATCTTAACCATTCCCTTGGTTTTTTTGCTGATCAACGCTTTTACCCGGATTTTCGGACAGTATGACTTGCCGATACTTTCACTGCCATTTTGTGTGATCACATTGTTGGTATTACTGCTTTTTCGTCTCAACGGGCATGGGCAATTTCTGCAGTTGACGCCTATTCAGCATTATTCGCCCGAACGGAATCTTTACCAGTTTACCAATGCAAAAGAGCGTCTCGATAATCTTAAATATTTCCGGTTCGGACTTCCGTTTTTGGGTACCTGGCATGTTTCACAAGGACACGGCGGCGATTTAACTCACAAGGGGGATTGGGCCCAGGCGCTCGATTTTGTCTTACAAGACAACAAAGGACATACGTGTCGTTACCCAGGTGAGCGGCCCGAAGATTTCTACTGCTTCGCAAAGCCGGTGCTTGCCTGCGCCGATGGTGTCGTAACCGAAGTGACCGACATGTTCGACGACAATAAGATAGGCGAAGTCGATCTCGAACACAATTGGGGCAATAGTATTATCATTAAACATTTGGACGGCTTATACAGCCAGGTTTCGCATTTGAAAAAGAAATCGGTTAAAGTAAAGCCGGGCGATATTGTTAAAACAGGAGATGTTGTCGCGTTATGTGGCAATTCCGGTAGGTCGCCCGAGCCGCATTTGCATTTTCAGTTACAGGCAAATCCGTATGTCGGATCTAAAACCATATCGTATCCGCTTGCATATTATATGGAGCACAAGAACGGTAAGGCGCATCTCGCAAGTTTCGAAGTACCATCGGAAGGAACCGATATAAGCGCTGTTGAAATAAGCACGTCACTCAGGCAGGCCTTTAATTTTCCACCCGGATTTACATTCCAGCTATCTGTTGCCGGAAGCGAAACTGAAAGCTTTGAAGTTTTTACAGACGCATTCAACCAAACTTATATCTACGGCAAGACAACAGGAGCCACGGCATACTTTATCAATAACGGGACATCGTTTTATTTTACCAGCTTCTACGGCAGTCATAATTCTGTGCTGTTTTATCTCTATTTAGCTGCCTACAAAGTGGTTTTTACAGAAATTCCTGGAATTGTTACAACGGACAGCTACCCATTGCAAATAAAAACTGGCAAGGCCGCGCTTTGGCTGCAGGACCTACTGGCTCCCTTTGAACAGTTCATCCGATTGCGTTACGAGAGCTTCTGCGAAGTCAGCGGGCGTAATTTAACCCTGCAAAGCAAGCAGATTCAGGATGCCGCGGGCAAAACTAAGATGAGCATGTCGGCATCGACCCATATTCAGGGAAATGAAATTAAAAGCCTGAGCATAACAATTGATAACAGTAAGATAGATTTGGAATGGAGTCCCGGAAATACATATTAACCGCCGTATGTATGCTGGGATTCTTTATCGGACGGGCCCAGAGCACTGACTTTACGCGTGCAGACAGCACGACGAACGCATTGTATGATCTGGGTGACTGGCGTCAATTGATTCATGTTGCGAAAAGCGCTGTCGACAACGGCGCGGATTATCCGGCATTGCGAAGCCGGCTTGGTTATGCTTACATGATGAGTGGTAATTATTCGGCCGCGTTACCGCAGTTTGACAGGGCGCTCAAAAGCGATTCATATAACCAGGAGGCCCGGTATAA
>JAICXZ010000176.1 GCA_025934475.1 Mucilaginibacter sp.
AAGGGCGAGTGCGGTGAAGTCAATTTTGGTTGGTGATGGTGTTGCCGGAAATCGCCTCACCACTCAGGGTAAAGGAGAATCTGAGCCAATTGCTCCGAACAGTACAGCTGACGGTCGCGCTCAAAATCGCCGCGTTGAGATTGTAATTGTTGCCAACGACCAGATGAAGCAACAGGCCACCCAGGCTGCGCAATAAACCGTTTAGGTAGATACTAAACAAAAAAGGATAGGTCCGGTTGGGATCTATCCTTTTTTGTTGCTGCGTGTTGGTGATTTATTTTACTTTATTAAAAGAATAAACCACATACGCAGTTTTATCGCCCAGGCTCACCGGCGATTTAAGTATCATACTGTTATCGTCTATACTTGCTACTTGTAGCTGATAACCTTCCTGCACTTTTCTGGCGGCGTCGCCCTTGTAAAGTTTCTTGAATTGAAACACCTGGCCATTGCTATTATCATACGACCAGAATATAGTTTGTGATGCGCCGTTTGTCAATACATAGGTGCCATTACCGCTATTAGTCAAGTTCCAGGTACTGCCATTAAAATCTTCGGGTGCCCCCTGGTCAAAAACTGTCTGAACAGAACCGGGCAGTAAGCCTTCATAACTTACTTTGGCAACTGCCCAGGTGCCAACAAACCGGGCTCTCGACGCACCGGCGACGGTGGCAGGTAGTTTTTTAACAGTTGTACATGCCGGAACGGCGAATATTAAAACGATAAACAGGGCTGATGTTTGCAATAGTTTCTTCATAGTCTACTTATTATTATTTGTTGCAAAAATAATATAAATCCACCGGAGGGAGGCAACCGCCGTATGTCTTAGAAAAGAGTTAATCAACTTTGCCGGTCTGACAAATTCATGTGAGCAAGTCAGCATTGTCGATAGGGTGTTTTCGAAACGATTGGTTATCAAAGCATTAGTAATAGCTGCTCGTAAAAAAAATTAACTCTAAAACAAATTGGCTTTTTTTTGTCAAAATGCCCTCTTTTAATTTCCTATTAAGAAAACTTCTGATCCTTCGCTTACGTAAAAGTGGCTATATTTGCACAACCCTAGCCCTGTTAAATAATAAACCGCGGTTTATTGTTTATAATCAAAATTTTTGACTTTAATGATTTGAGATGCTTATCAAAGGATAAGTGTGGTTTGATGCGATTGAATAGAATTGAGAATACAGGAAGGTACGTTGTTGCAACTAATTTTTTTAAACGGTTAAGCACCAAGTCGGTAAATATCTATTTGGACATAACGGTTGATTGTTAATACAATGGATCAGGGTTTAAACCGGGATAAGCCGGTAGTCAGGTTACGAGCATTTAGAGCAATTGATGATCCTGTTGCATGTGAGCTATTTGTCGAAGGGCATACGCACGTGTTAACTAGCATTGGGGTAACCAAAGTTACTTCATCCAAACACGAATGGACGCGCAATCCTGCGGCCTTTGTTATCATTGTTGAATCTTTAGACGGTAAGAAAGTTTATGGCGGTGCCCGTGTACACGTGGCTGGCGGCACCGAGCCATTACCTATCGAACAGGCCACCGTCAATTTGGATCCGTCGGTTGTAAACCTGGTTTGGAAATATGCCCAGCACGGAACAGGGGAGATATGCGGGCTGTGGAACTCCCGCGAGATAGCGGGTTACGGTATCGGCAGTATATTCCTGACCAGGGCCGCGGTGGCAATATCTACCCAGATTGGATTGACCTCGTTGTTTGCCCTGTGTGCGCAATATACCGTTTCAATGGCCGAGTGCGTAGGCTATCACCAGGAAACCAGTATTGGTAACAGCGGTACCTTCTACTATCCCAAAATGGACCTGGTGGCAACTTCTATGCTTCACGAAAATATCGACACGCTAAGCACCGCTCAGGAAGAGGACCGAGCAGCCATCCTGAAACTAAGAGAAAGTTTGAACCTTGTTCGTACGGAGGTGCTCCGGAAGAAATCGATCGAAATACATTATGAGCTGGAAATACCTAACCTTGAACAATGGGATCTGGACGCCACCATTGCCCAGGCCCAAAAGAATCATTTCGAAAGCGACTGGAGCGAAATGAAATTGAACTTATTATAAAAGAGTAACTTACTGCTGAATATTTTCCTTCTGATTAAATTATATTTGCTTATTACTTTATGAATCAAATAGAAGAACTTATCTCGAATCCCGTAAAGGCAGCTAATATTTACGCGCCGCTAATCCTGAGACTCACTAACCCTGATGATAAGAGCACCTACGACAAACTTCTGTCTCACAAGGCCGCGCTTTTTGTTTCCGACGAGATACAGGGCCAGCTGAGAGAGCTGGTTAAAAGCCAAAGACCATGGGTCAGAATAAAACCTGAAGAATACGACGGCTTGATTGCTGCCCATCTTAATGGCGCCGACATAGATGCTTATGGTGTTTGGGTTTATTACCCCTGGAGCCGCAGACTGGTGCATTTACTGGATGAGGACGAGTTCATAGAAGTACGTACCAATCGTAATCAATATAAGATTACCCTGCAGGAAAGAGATTTGCTGGCAACCAAAAAGATCGGCATCATCGGTCTTTCTGTAGGGCAATCGATCGCATTGACATTATCCATGGAGCGTGGATTCGGAGAGCTGCGCCTGGCCGACTTCGACATACTTGAGCTTAGCAATCTTAATCGTATCCGTGCAGGCGTGCACAATCTTGGTGTACCAAAGGTGGTTATTGCGGCCCGTGAGATAGCTGAAATTGATCCATTCCTGAAAGTTACCTGCTTCTTTGATGGATTGACTGACGCCAATATGGAGGAGTTCTTTACAGCCGGTGGTAAGCTGGATGTCCTGGTAGATGAGTGTGATGGCCTCGACGTTAAAATATTGGCCCGCTACAAGGCCCGCGAATTGCGTATACCGGTAGTAATGGATACCAGCGACCGCGGTATGCTCGACATTGAGCGTTTTGATCTTGAGCCTGAGCGTCCGTTACTACATGGGACGGTAACAGGCATTAATCCGCAAAATATTAAAGAATTATCCAATGAAGACAAGGTGCCGGTGATCCTGCAAATGCTCGGTGTCGACAACATATCGTCTCGAGCCAAGGCATCGATGGTGGAAGTAGAGCAGAGCATAAATACCTGGCCGCAGCTGGCAAGCTCGGTAGCTTTAGGCGGAGCGGCCGGAGCAGATGCTTGCAGGCGTATATTGCTCGATCAGTTCCGCGCTTCCGGCAGGTACTATATCGATTTTGATGAGATCGTTAGCGATAAAAAAGATATCGCGACAAAAGCAGCTCACGAAAACCCGTTCCAGCCACTATCGGGAGATGAGATGCAAAAACTGGCTGCCGAAGTAAAGTTTGATGCAGGAGCTTCAGATATAATACCAACCACTGAGGTGATCAGCGACCTCGTGAATGCTGCCTGTGCGGCTCCTTCAACGGGTAACGATCAGCCATGGAAATGGCTATATCAGCACGGAACGCTGTACTTGTTCCACGATGAATACCGCTCTTTCTCGTTCGGCGACTATCGCAAAATTGCATCTTATATTACTTTCGGAGCAGCTTATGAAAATCTGAATATTCATGCGCTGAAACTGGGGTTAGAGCCTTACATCAAATTTACCGGCGGTCCGGACCAGAAACTGGTAGCCGCCATTCGCTTTAAATCAGTATCCGATAAATCGCAGGCACAACTGCTCGAGCCACTGGATGGCGCCATATACAAACGTCTGACCAATCGTAACCAGGCGCCAAAAGCGCAAATACAACCGGATGTTTATCAGCAATTGACCTCATTTGCTGAGTCGATTCCCCAGGCAAAGTTTCAGCTTTTTACAGATGAGTCAACGCTTGGCCAGCTTGCAGAGATTATTGGGTTTTGCGATCGTGTGAGGTTGCTGAATAAAGAGGGGCACTATGACTTTGTGAACCGCGAAATGCGCTGGACCAGCGAAGATGCAGAGAAAACACGCGATGGCATCGATATCAAAACGCTCGGTCTCAGCAATTCACAAATGGCTGCCCTTGGCGTAATTAAAAGCGAACAAGTGATAAGCACAATTAATGATTTGGGCGGAGGCAAGGCATTGGATATGTTGGCTAAACGCACAGTATCAACAGCCTCGGCGCTTTGTTTGATCACTTTGCCGAAGAATGATCTTGAGAACTTTTTTGAGGGCGGTCGGGCGATGGAACGTTTCTGGCTGGCCGGTACCAACCTGGGATTAGCCATCCATCCGTTGATTTCGCCGCTGTATTTGTTCCCCCGGGTGGTTTATGGAAACGGCGAAGGGCTTGATCCAAAATTTGTTCCTGTTTTGAAAGATTTAAGAAAAAAGTTTTGTGATATAACCGATATTGGTGATGATCGTGCAGAAGTGTTCCTGGCCAAAATAGCAGTAGCGCCTGAACCGGAGTTGAAAAGTTTCAGACTGCCCCTGGAAAAAACACTGATCATAAAATAATAAGCCTGTCAAATACCAGCCTGCTGGTAGAACCTGTTATAAATGAAGAGACTCTTTTTTTTATTCCTATGCCTGCAGGCGCTCCTAACGGTTAAGGCAACTGCACAATCGCCGGTGGTGTTTTCTGGGCCAAACGTCATTATAGGGAAATCGGTATCAATACTCGAAGACAGCAAAGAAAGTCTTGACCTGCAAACCGTAAGCAAGTCGGGTAATTTTGTCCCGTCAGCCATCGAGACGCCGAACCTGCAACTGAGTAAATCGGCATTCTGGCTAAAGTTTTCTATCCGGAATGAATCGTCATCAGATCATTTGATGCTGGCGCTCGAATACCCTACGCTTACCACCTGCGATTTCTATTATCCAGAGGATGGTCATTACGCAGTACAAAAGCTGTCAGATACCTCAAATTTTAGTAAACGAAAATACCAGCACCAGGACTTTTTATTCGATTTCAAGCTGCCTAAAGACAGTACGGCAACTTATTATTTGCGCGTTAAAAGCAGCGAAGAAATGGTGTTGCCCCTCATTGTCGGAACACCGGCCCACGTTGCCGAATCTCTGCTTAAGGCAAATATCCTATGGGGGATATTCATGGGGCTTATCATCGTAATGGTGGCCTATAATTTTTTCATCTACCTTTTTACACGTGATCGCAGTTACATTTTTTATGTGCTGTATGTTACCTTTATAGGGCTTACCCAAACCACCTTGAGCGGTTATACCTACCGTTTCCTGTTTCCCGGGGCGCCGGCATTGTTCCATAAGGGGATCATTATTTTTCCGGCGCTGGCGGGCATAACAGCGATGTTGTTCGTTAAGACGTTTCTGGATACCTGGCATCGCACGCCAAAGCTGAACAGGCTGTTCCCTATACCGATGTTTTTGTATAGTGTGGCAATTGTGCTCAGGCTTGCTGGCGTCGATCAGCTAAGCTACCGAATGATTGATATTTCGGCGCTGGCAACAACCGTGCTCATCTATGCCGTAGCGGTTAAAATATCGATACAGGGTTATCGCCCGGCAAGGTACTTTCTCATTGCCTGGACCATTTTCTTTGCCGGCATCATCATGTTTACGTTGCGCAACCTTGGCGTATTACCCTATAATGCGTTTACAAATTACACGATGGAGTCGGGGATAGCTTTTGAAGTCACTTTACTTTCAATCGCGCTCGCTGATAGTATCAACGTGCTGAAAAAAGAAAAAGAATTATCTCAGGCAGAAGCATTGCGGGCAGCGCAGGAAAATGAAAGAATAATCCGCGAACAGAACGTTTTGCTCGAAGTGAGAGTAAAAGAGCGTACATCCGAATTGAATACCGCCCTGGAAGATTTGAAACAAGCGCAAACCCAATTGATCGAATCGGAAAAAATGGCTTCCCTGGGTCAGCTAACGGCAGGTATTGCCCACGAGATCAATAATCCTATTAATTTCGTTACTTCGAACGTGTCGCCATTACGGCGCGATATCAAAATGATCTTTGACGCCATGAACTTTATAGAAGGAGTTGCGCTATCCGACACCTCAACAAGTGACAAAAAAGCGCAGCTGGAAGAATATAAAGAGGACCAGGAGCTCGATTACCTGCAAACGGAGATCACCCACCTGCTCAACGGCATCTATAACGGCGCTTCGCGAACTGCCGAGATAGTAAAAGGTCTCAGGATATTTTCACGCCTGGATGAAGATGATCTTAAAAGGGCCAATCTTAACGAAGGCATTGAATCTTCAATGATCATTCTGAATAATCAGCTTGGAAAAATAAATGTGGTGCGGCATTATGGCGAAATACCGCTGGTTGAATGTTATCCCGGCAAGCTTAACCAGGTTTTTCTGAATATATTGTCAAATGGCATCTACGCAGTTCATAAGCAGTTTGGCGAGCAGAGTGGCGGCGAGATAACGATCACTACAAGTGCCGAGAATGATAACGTTCAAATCAGCATGAAGGATAATGGCATTGGTATAGATGAAGAAACGATAAAGAAAATATTCGATCCGTTCTTTACCACCAAAGACGTTGGGGAGGGAACAGGCTTAGGCATGTCAATTGCCTACAATACAATAAAAAAACATAATGGGTCCATCAGGGTGAAGTCTTTACCGGGCAGCGGGGCAGAATTTATAATTACCTTGCCAGTACATCACGAAGTCAAAATAAATTAGAGCCGAAACATAAACTGTATTACGAAGTCAAATTACATCAAAGCCGAAACATATGTCAGATAAACTTAAAATACTGTATATAGACGACGAACCGGACAACCTAACCGGATTCAAGGCTAATTTCCGTACGGAATACCGCGTCTTTATAGCCGAAAATACAGTGCATGCTATTGAGCACCTGAAAAAACATCCCGAC
>JAICXZ010000382.1 GCA_025934475.1 Mucilaginibacter sp.
AAACCAATGTTGGCTCCTGCTCCTTTTTCAGCAGATCGAACGGAGTTACAGGCTTATCCTGAGAACCGATATAATCGGCTGCAGCAACTGGCATACTCGTTTTGCCTTGATAGGTGCCCAACGAAAGGATATAACATGGCCCCCCGTTGTTGGCATAAAAAAGCCTGATGCTGTTAAACAGGTACAGCGTGTTGTCCTGCGCCACATCAATGTACCAAACATCTGCCGGCTGTGTTGGGTCGGCATTGGGCACCGAAATAGCATTTCCGGGATTGTCCGTTGCTGCCTGCTGCAACTCGGGTGTCGTAGCTTTGGCAACGGTGAATTTAGGGTTAAACGCCCCGCCGAATCTTTCCAGGTACTCTGCAAAAGAGACGATCCTTGTGGGTTTGTTAACCAAAGAATTGTGATTGAGTTCGGCTTTTTCAGTGTAGCCAATAAACACGGGCACAGCGGTTTCAACCGCTACTGCCGAATTGGGAAAGGCGTTTTGTTCTTCAATGTAGACGCCCGGGGTCATGTAAGCTGTTGCCATGATGTTGGGATTTGATTAATGGATTAGGATATCTGAGTAATTAACGGGATTGCTTTGAAAATCTATTTTTGATATGAGACGCACATCGGGCCGGGGCAACGCCCTGATCACTACCCTATATTGCGATGAGCCATTCTCATAATTTTCAACCAGCTGAAATACGTTAGCGGCATCTGCGGCCAGGCTCAGTTCATTGTCAGATACAAAGGCACTCACCTGCCTGTTATCCGGCAGCGTGACCTTCAAAGGCTCGCCAAAAACCTTTCCATTATCTCCCCCAATGATGGCAGGCTTCTTCAGTTGCTGCAGGTAATCGCTTACCAGGATATAGCGCCAGCGGGTGGCAATAGCCTGGAAGCGGGCAAAATATTCCGTTTTCAGACCAGGATATGTGGTAATATCCAGCTTGGCAAACGGCTTGTTGAAGAACCGTTCCTTAAAATACCATACCTTATATATATCCTTTTCTGATGCAAACTCTGCCTTGTGCAGCAGGCCCGTATCGTTTTGTGCAGAAGCTGAATTATTGAAATAGTAAACCGAGTTATCTATTTGCCGGGGAAGCCCTGCTGTATAACTATAAAAATGCGGGTCAGTAAGATTGAGTGTAAATTCCAGTCGCAGATTTTCGTTCAATACATCTTCGCGGGTGCGGTTCGTCCCTCCAAAAGCCTGATCGTATAATATGATAAAACCGCCACTAAATGGTTTGATAAGCAAACCCATGTTTTTAGCCGATTCGACTGTTTGCGGTCGAACATTTAAATTGAGTCCACTGAATATACCGCCGCCAAAGTAGCTATGACTAAAGCGGATGGTGACCAGTGTATCAAAAATGCTCTTCATAATTTATCCGATTGAACTGCCTCCGCCAACATTTGCAACAATAGGCCTGTATTCTTTAATTATTGATTCGTCGAACGTTAGCATGCGCATTTTATAGACAACCGATGGCATGTATTTTGCGCCCAATGACGCCCATATATTATTCAATTGCTCTGGCGAAATAGTAGCCATCTCAAAAACAAGCTTATCGATGCCTTTATCAAGTTTGGGCGTATTCGCCGGCGTAAAAACATTCTTATATTGAAAATAAGCTATCACGAATGCCAAAAACCTGAGCGCCTCCCCATAGTTGCTGCTGCTGAAATAAGCCGAAAAAAGCACATATAAATTAATGTTCATTGACAAGGACTTGTTGGTTATTGTGCCACCGGTAATAGGTGACGCATTGCTTTTGCCGGTTATTTCTTTCTCAACATTGACTACTGTTACCAGAACTTTATTTTCGCCTTGTATGGCTACGGTTCCGTCCTGGTTGACAATGGCAGAAAGTGCTACTTTATCTTCATTAATCTTTAGCCTATTCCTAAAATACTCGTTCATTTCGTCGGCCACACCGGACAAGGCTTCGTAAATCATGTTGGTCAGGTTAAAAGTCTGTTCTTACGGGCGCAAAAAAATCAGGAATTTCGGCTAGGCGCGTTAAGTATTACGATATTTAAGTTATAACTATTAGTTACGAGTTAAAAAATTATCGAATTTGTTACCAAACGCATTTTATTTTGATTCTGAATCAATTTTCAGTAACGTTACAAAAAAAAACCACTAAATGTCAAGTGTTGATTGATTATATTTTTTTAATCAAAAATTAATTTAGCGATTTTTTAACCAAAAATTAACATACACCTTACCAAGTCATGTTCAGAAATCTCCTGCTGGTTTTTTCCTTTTGCGCATTGATATCGTTCGGTGCCGTACCTGGTCATCATTCAGTACACCGCTCACAGCAGACCGACACGCCAAAAAATCAGGCTAACATTCAGAAAACGATAGCGGCAAAAAAGGATTCGATATCCAAGCTGGGCAAGATTGTGAGGGCGCTTATAAAGCCCTTTAAGTTTCGGGCGAATGAGGAGGCGCGCATCCGGAAGATAGTAGAGGGGTATATCCAAAAGGACACGGCGAACTTCGCGCAGCAGATCGCTAAGCTCAAGACGCAGATGCCCCCCGATGAGAGCCAAAAGCTGGAGTCGTTGATGAAGGAAATCGAAACCATGCAGCTCAGCCTCCAGGGGCTCCGGGAACAGATAGATGAAAACGGCAAAAAAATACCTTCGCCTATCGTAGCAAAGGACAGTCCGGCAACAAAACCAGCGGCCGCGGCACAGCCTCCATTGGGATTGCCAAACCCCGCGACCGAGGCCGCTGCCCGGCAAAAGATGAATGCCATCATTTTCCCCCTGCTTAGCGGACCACAGAAGATATCCAATGATACCAACAAGCACAAGGATACTATCTTGTATCGTGAACGATGCGCCGTACCCAGGACGAAAATATTTGGCTTTTACGACCAGGATTCCCAAAATCGCATCAACGGCAACTATTTTAAACTCATCACCACATTTGTTTATGCATCAAACCTGGTAGATGGTACAGCTCCAAACCTGGGACGAAATTACAATGTGATAGACAGCGCACGCAGACGAGGCTGCGAAATACTGTTTTCGGTTTACAACAGCAACGCTGCCAGCACTACAAGACTAATGGGTAATCTAATCCCGCAGGATACACTGATCAAACGGGCGATATCGGCTGCGGCGCGTATTGGAGCGAAAGGGATCAACATAGACCTTGTCGGACTTTCACAACAACAGCGTGGCACCTTTGTGAAGTTTATTGGCAAGCTGTGGCAAGCGTGCCGGATAGCGCCGACGCCTTATTATATAAGCGTCACCATACCCGGCGACGATAAAGGAGTAGCTTACGACCTTGCATCACTAAACAATATGGTAAAATATTTTATCATGGATTTTAGCCGGGGCAACGGTCGCGCGGGGGCTTTAGCGCCTTTGAATGACAACAGCAGCAACAGCATTCAAACTTGTTTTTCGCTTTACCTGAGCTGGAGCCCATACATCGCACCTTCAAAATTTGTTCTGGGCGTGCCCTACCAGGGCGTTCAATGGGTAAGTACCCCCAAAGCCAAACCTCAATATTTAACCTACCAGCAGTTGCGCAACCGGTATGCCGACTCGGCTGCTAGCTACGAACCAGGCTTATCGGCGGCCTACATAACTGTTAATAACAAAAATACTTCTTCTGATATTTGGTATGATGACGACCTGACGCTGGGCGCCAAATACGACTTCGCCCTCAACAGCGCATTAGGGGGAGTAGCCATCAAATATTTAGGCGATGACGGCACAACCGGCTACCTGCAGCAGGAACTTACCTATAAACTGATAAAGATTGACACTGCAATTTCGTCTATAAAGGTCCTGAAGGAGAAACCGTCGTTTGGGAATTTTCTTTCCTTTCTTTTCGAAGACCCGTGCAATGCCCTGGAAACTGTTGAACATGAGCAGAACCAACACCTCTACAGCAAATTGCTTTTGTGGGTCAATATTATTTTAGGGGCCATCATCATAATCGTGGCGATTATTCGGTTTTTCAAGATCAAAAAACTGAGCAGTGCCTGGCCGTACAAACAGCCGTTTACTTATGCACTCATCGGCCTTTGTGCCATTGAATCTTTTTTCCTGCTATTGTTCCTGTTTGTGTGGCCCGGCAATCCTTATTTTGGCAACAATCGCGACCACATTTGTATCAATGTGCCATTTATTGTACTCTTTGCAATTCTAGTCGCGGGTACGGCAGCTGGTATTATACTTCGCTGGCTCTACCAGTTAAATTATAAAAACGAAAGGCCATAGCACCTTTCAAACCCTAAGTGAGCCACGGAAACCCCTGGCAGCATAATAAGAATCTGCACCGTTGTGGTATACGAAGACGGCGTCATAACGGCGATCGCAAAAAAGAGCGCCGCCAAGCTTCCTGATATTAGAGGGTGTCTGTATCCAGCTCGATGTCCTGGTATCGAAACTTCCAAGCTGCTGTAGTTCCTTATATTGTTCTTCGGTTAGGAGCTCGACACCCATTTCGGCAGCCACATCC
>JAICXZ010000113.1 GCA_025934475.1 Mucilaginibacter sp.
CTCCTCTGGCAACTCATCCAGCGCGAAAAATAACTGCTCCCAAAAAAGGTTGCGGATATATTCGGTTTCGGGTGTTGTGCCTTCGGTCAGGAGTATTTCTCTGAAATCCGGACCTTCATCTTCATCGCCGTCGTTGTTCGCTACAGAATCGAGCAGCTCTTCGGTTTTCTTCCGGCTTTTGTCGATGATCTTGTTTGTTGCCACCCGGTAAAGCCATGCCCCGGTTTGCTCGATAGGTTGTGCATTTACCACGGAGCTCAACTGGTACCACACATCCTGCAGGATATCTTCGGCATCGGCGTCGTTTTTGACCCTGCGCCTGATAAAGCCCAGCAAGCCCTTGCCATACTCCTTGATAGTCTGTATGATGTGCTTGTTCTTTTCTTCGGGCATTATGGCTGTGATCAAAATTTATCTCCTTTAAGAGTGGAGACGAGTGAGTGTAGAAAACATTTTAAAGAAAATGAAAATATTTAACAAACGCTGCTAAAAAGCGTATCGAACTTTTTACAACCAGAGAAAAAATGGGTGAAAACACGGGGTCACGCTATTGAAAAATTAATTATAAATTTGTAATAGACCCTGATTGTTAAACTTTTCATTAATGTTTTTAATGCTGGCGAATAATGTTTCCCAGTAATTAATTTGACGTGTCTTACCAGGCTAGCTTGCCCCTGACCGGCTATCCTGCAACCAAAACCAATATCTAATCACACCTGGCTTTTGAGGTTATCCTTTTAAAGTCTTTATACGAGTCTACAAAATGAAACGTAAAAGCGTTTTTCTAAACCGTTTGTCAATTCAACAGCGACTTCCCCTCCTGATTTGTACTTTTTTGCTTTTGGCCATCGTATTGTATGGACTGGCGAATTATTACAGTCTTAAAAAGGCTGCGCTGATTATCGGCAAAGACCGTCTCACCTCGGTTACGGGACAGGTAAGCTCGATGTTTGCGCAATCTGCCCAATTTCTTTTAAAAGCATCTCATAACGCAGCTGCGAGCAAAGAAGTAGTACAATTCTTTAAAACGAATGGCAAACAATACCGGGAGGAATCGCTCAAGCAACTCGATGGCTTATCACGCGATACGACCTGGGTTTCAATGGAACTGATTGACCCGAATGGTAAAACGATATTGCGGTCTGAGAAATCAAAAGTAAAGGTCGCGATCGATGCGAGCAGCGTTATAGCCTTTAATCACCTGGCGCCCGATTCGGGGACGGTAGGTAAAATATATGTTGCCAGGGATTCGATGTATTATCCAATTATATCCACGGTAAATGAAAGCCAGCGTATATTGGGTTATATTATTTCCTGGAAGCTTTTAAAATCAACCCCCAAAGCCCTCGAACAGTTCTCACAATTGGTAGGTACCGGTGCCGGAATTTATGTCGGTAATACTGACGAGAGTTTATGGACAAATACGGTAAAGCCAATACCTGGACCTCCGATCAAACTAAACCATTTCAACGATCTTATTGAATATAAGGACGCTGACGGGAGAAGTATGTTGGCTAAAAGCGACCCTGTTCCCTATACAAATTGGATTGTTGTAATTGGATTTCCTGAAAAGCTTTTGCTGAGCAGCGTCAATGATTTTATGAGCCTGATAGTGATAGGCGGTGTAGTGCTGATTATAATAGGCGTCATTGCCGCATGGATCATGAGCCGCAATATCTCCCGTCCGCTCACCAAACTGACGAATGCAGCTACAGCTATTTCACAAGGCGACTATTCTGCAACTGTCGATATATATCGAAAGGATGAATTGGGCGAGCTTGCCAATTCGTTTAATATCATGGCCATCAGGATTTACAAGATGCACCGGGAGTTGGAAAGAAAGGTTAACGAGCGCACGTTGCAACTTGAAAATGTAAACAAAGAATTAGAGGCCTTTTCGTACTCTGTATCCCATGACCTTAGAACGCCGTTACGCGCTATAAACGGATACTCGGTTATGCTCAAGGAAGATTATGAGGATAAGCTAGATGCTGAAGGGATACGCATTTTAAATAACGTGATCGGCAATGCCAAAATAATGGGGCAGCTCATCGATGAGCTTTTGGCCTTTGCAAAGCTGGGTAAAAAAGAGCTTACATTGCTAAAAGTGGATATGAAGCAGTTGGCCGAAACAGTAGCCGCAGAGCTGGTACATAATGAAGAGTTCGGGAAATACAAGATCAATATTGATCCCTCGCTGCCGCCAGCCGAAGGAGATGGCCCTATGATCAAACAGGCAATGATGAACCTGGTTGGCAACGCGATAAAATACTCATCGAAGAAACAGGAGCCAGAAATACGAATTGGAGCAAAGGTAGAACCTGATCGAACGGTTTATTACATACAGGACAATGGTGTTGGCTTTGATATGGCCTATGCAGGCAAACTATTGGGTGTTTTTCAGCGCCTTCACTCCATTGAAGAGTTTCCCGGCACCGGTGTGGGCCTTGCATTGGTAAAACGAATTATTGATAAACATAAAGGACAAATATGGGCCGACGCGGTTAAGGGCGAAGGAGCCACATTCTATTTTACACTACCTAACAACTAAATTATGCCAAACACAGTTGAAATTTTGCTGGTTGAAGACAACCCACACGATGCCGAAATGACGGTCAGAGCTTTGAAAAAAGCTAATCTCGCCAACAAACTGATTCATGTAAAAGATGGCGCTGAAGCGCTGGATTTTATTTTTTCCAGAGGCGACTTTTCGGACAGACAAATAGAAGATAAACCCAAAGTGATATTGCTTGACATCAAAATGCCAAAAGTAGACGGCATCGAAGTATTGAGGCAAATCAAGGCTAACGAGATTACAAAAACCATCCCTGTGGTGATCATGACTTCGTCAAAAGAAGAACAGGATATTATTATCAGCTATGACCTGGGTGTTAACAGCTATGTGGTAAAGCCAGTCGATTTTGAAGGCTTTGCAAAAGCTGTTTCTCAACTTGGGTTTTACTGGTTGATCACCAACCAGGGCGTGATGTGACATTTTGATAACTATCTGTATTTGCTATGACCCACAGTATTAAAATATTGCATTTAGAGGATGTTAAAAGCGATGCTGAACTGGTAGAAAGAACACTAAAAAAGTCAGGAATCGAATTTGAAAAAGTACTGGTAGACACCAGGGACGAATTTACCCATGCACTCGAAGATTTTAAGCCGGATGTTATCCTTTCAGATCATTCGCTGCCTGAATTCAACTCGCTCGAGGCGCTGAAATTGCTTAAGCAAAGCGGCCGGGATATTCCATTTATACTCATCACAGCTACGGTATCTGAGGAATTTGCAGTAAACGTAATGAAAGAGGGGGCCTCGGACTACGTACTGAAAGACCGGCTGCAGCGTTTGCCCAACGCCATAGTCAACGCTTTGGGCAAATTCCAGTCGGACGCTGAACGACAGGTTTATCTGAACAAGATTGTTGCCAGTGAAGCGCTTTTTACCAAGGCAGAATCGATAGCCGAGTTCGGCACCTGGCGTGTTGACCTGGCCAGCAATCTTACAACATGGTCTGCGGGAAACTACATGCTTTTAGGATACGATTATGATGAAGTTGAGCCTGGCTACGAAAACTTTTTAAAGAATATTCACCCCAGCGACAAGCAGTTGGTTGAAGAAACTTTGAAAACTAGTCTTCAAAACGGCAGATCAGGAGAGACCAACTTCAGAATTGTCAATAAGGATAAAAGCATCAGGCACGTGTATACACAATATGAATTTGAGCGTGACCAAAGCGGGCAAGTGATCTATATTACAGGTTTTAACCAGGATGTGACCCGCCAGAAACTGGCCCAGGCCGAGATACAGTATAATATGGAGGAACTACAGGCTGCCAGCGAGCGGCAAACGGCCATATTAAATGCGATGCCGCCAAATATGGTGTTAGTCAACGAAGAGGGTAAAATAGTGGCAGTAAACGAATCCTGGAGAAAGCTGACCCTGGAGCATAACCTGGGTTTACCAAGATATGGCACAGGAGTAAGCTATGTTGCTGTTGTAGAGACGGCTACTGGTATGGATCCTGTTTCGTTCAGGCGGATAGCCAAAGGATTAAAGGAAGTGATAACCGCAACCAGGGATGAATATGTGGATGAGTATTCATGCTACTCGAATCATAAAAAATTGTGGTTCCAGTTTATCGCAGCGCCGATGAGAGACAAATCACGCAAGGGCGCCGTGGTGTTGCACGTTGATATAACGGCCCGCAAAGAAGCCGAGGAGTTGATGCTGAAATCAAAGGCCAACCTGCAAACTATTTTCGAAAACACCGATGTAGCTTATGTTCTTTGCGATCCGGAACAGAAAATAGTTTCGTTCAATTCACGGGCCAATGAGCTTGCACTGGAGCAGTCGGGTAAAAAAATAAAAGTGGGTAATCACGCCTTTAGTTATTTCCCAAAAAACAGGATACCTCATGTAAAAGAGGCCATACACCGGGCAGACGAACATGAACCGATCAACTACGAAACCAGTTATGAACTGAGCGATGGTGCCGTAAAATGGTACGATGCCAAGTGGGTAGGCGTTGCCGATGACTATGGCCAGAACATTGGTTTTATCCTTGCTTTTAACGACATAACCGAAAGGAAGCTCGCTGACCTGGAACGGCAGCGAATGACTGCCGACCTGGTTCAGCGGAATAAGGACCTTGAACAGTTTACCTATATCGTTTCACATAATCTGCGTGCGCCGGTGGCCAACATCATGGGGCTTTCTAACGTGCTCAATAGCATCGAATTTAGTGAACATGAGAGTGACAAGATAAAAGCTTCGCTTGCCAGCTCGATACACGCGCTGGATAACATGATTGTAGACCTGAACCAGATATTACAAGTAAGCAGCAGGGGAAACGAGCGGTCGGAGGTCGTTTCCTTTGGAGAGTTAATGGTCGATGTTATGGTCAGCCTGAGTAATATCATTGACCGCGAACGTGCATCAGTGCATCTCAATTTTAATGCCGCCGATAAAATGATGGGTATTAAGAGCTATATGCACAGCATATTTTACAATCTGGTATCCAACGCTATAAAATATCACCGTGCTGATATTGCACCTTCATTAAATATCTACAGCCGGATAAATGACGATAAAGTACAAATTGTATTTAAAGACAACGGCAAGGGCATCGGTGAGAAAAATATGAAAGAACTGTTCGGCCTTTACAAACGATTTGATTCGAGTGTAGAGGGTAAAGGAATGGGCCTGTTTATGATAAAAATACAAGTTGAATCGATGGGCGGCAGTATTGATGTAGAAAGTGAGTACGGTGCGGGGTCCACGTTTATGGTCGAGTTTCCGGCTTCAAAGCTCGTTTCAAGATAGCTTGTAAATAGTTAATTTAGTCCGGACAACCCGGGATGTACGAAGTTTTACGCAATTTTTTGACCAGGCAGATTGACGTCTCGGACGCGGATCTGGATATTTTTTTCAGCAGGTTAAAACTGAAAAAGGCGAAGCGTAACGAAATATTACTGGAGGCTGGGAGTGTTTGTCGCCACATGTATTTTGTGAACAAGGGGTGCCTGCGTGTTTATCTGAAGGATATCAATGGCCGCGAATCCACGCGGTTTTTAATTCCTGACGGACGGTTTGGCACTGCTTTTCCCAGCTTTATTCTGCAGGAACCCTCGCCTGCAAGTATACAAGCCTTAGAATCTTCAGAAGTATTTTATTTAACTTATCCTGATTTCAGGCAATTGTTTGATCTTTTGCCGCAGTGGGAAAAGATATATCTCCAGAGTCTTGAGCGCGACTACATTATGTCTATTAAACGCATCGAAAGCCTCATCACTATGGATGCGAAGGAACGATATGCACTTTTAATGAAAAATGAGCCCGGACTAATCCAAAGGCTGCCTTCAAAGATCATTGCCGATTACCTTGGCATATCACAGGAAACCTTAAGCAGGTTGAAATCGAAAATTTAAATTGTCTGAATCAGAATCAACAGAATTAAAGAATTAACTGAATTCTGAGAATTCGTAAATTTTGAAAATTCCGATTCAGAAAAAAATTTGATTTATTGACATTTATCAACTTTCTTCTAGTTGATAATATCTTGCTTTGTGATGTAAACCGACAATCAATAATGAGAAAAATATTCACCGCAGTAGCCATTTGCCTGTTGCCTTATTTAGTCTCTGCGCAGCATATAGGCGAACGAACACTGCATTTTAACGATACGACAAGAAAACGCCCGCTAACAACTGAAGTATGGTACCCCACGGCCGACCAACCCAAAGAGACTAAAGACTTTCAACCCTTCCTTCGCGAAGAGACAGCCAGAAATTCCGGTATCGCGAGTAAAAAATATCCACTGATTATGATCTCACACGGCACGGGTGGAGGCAGGCTTACACTGGAGTGGCTGGCCGATGTGCTGGTACATAAAGGGTTTATAGTAGCGGCAGTCGATCATTGGGGTAATACCTTTGATAATAAAATAGCGATCGATTTTGTAACGCCCTGGGAGCGGCCGCAGGATATCAGCTTTGTGCTGACCGGACTATTGAACGATCCGACATTTGGGCCGGTTATAGATCGGGATAAAATTGGAGCCGCTGGGTTTTCCATTGGCGGGTATACCGTAATTGCCCTGGCAGGCGGAAGACTAGATTATGAAGCGTTGAAAAATTATACTAACACCGCAGGAGGAAAGAAAGAAGTTGATATACCCGAATTCCCCGGATTACTGGAGGTGCTTCAATCTGGTAAGGTTGATGAATCTTATGCTCAAAGCCCAAAATCATTAAAAGATCCGCGTATCAAAGCATTTTTTGCGATATGCCCGGCGATAGGCCAAGGGTTTGTTAAGAATTCGCAGTTTAATGAGGTGAACAATCCGCTTTATATAGTTGGTGTTGAGAGCGACAGTATTGCGCCGTACCGCACAAATGCTGCGCAATATCACCGGCTGATGCCAAAGTCTCAATACCTGCTGGTGAAAGGCAAAGTAGGACACTACGTTTTCCTGAATGAAGCGGCAGAGCCGGTTAAAAACAATGCGCCCATTTATTTCACCGACGATCCGTCCGTCGACAGGCATGCGATTCATCAGCAAATTGCGGGACTTGCTGCGAAATTTTTTGCGCAGAATTTAAAATAAACCTCTGAGCCCTCTGTGAAAAAACTTCGTGCCCTCAGTGGTTAATTAAACGATTTTAACCACATAGCGCACCAAGGAGATTCAAAGTTCACAGAGAATTCAATACGAGATAAATTTGATTACCTGCTATTAAGTTTGAATATTTGATAACCAATCCGGCAATCATGAGTTCACATAGAAAGTTTATCCTTTGCCTCTTCCTTTTTGTTGCCATGCTGTCGCAGGTTAAGGCGCAAAGCGGTACCGAGGCAAGTCCCAAAGCAGCTGCCATCATTGCGGCCATGAAAAATTCTGAGAACGACTGGAATACAGGCAATCTCGACAATTTCATGAAGATGTATACCGACTCATCTACCATGATGTACCCGACGGGGCCTGTCGGCTTGAGTACCATAAGAAATCTGTACCAAACAAAATATTTCAACGGCAAGATGCCGAAGCAAAACCTGCACTACAGCGAAATGAAGGTGACGATGCTTGGTGAGAACTATGCCTTGCTGACCGGTAAATTTACCTTGTCCGGGAATAGCCTGCCGGAACGTTCCGGCGTATATTCGCTGGTGATGGTTTATACCAAAGATGGCTGGAAAATTCTGCACGATCATTCGGGATAATTTATGAGCGACCTGTCTAAACCTGTATTTATGCCGATGCTCTACCTCAAGCACGAGGAAGGCGTGGCAGCAATTGAGTTCTATAAAGAGGCTTTCGGCGCAACTGTCTTCCGCAGTTTCAGTAATGACGATGGCACTATCCACGTAGCCGAACTGGAAGTAGAAGGCTCGATGTTTCGTTTCCACGAAGAAAAGCCGTCGGCAGGAGAGACTA
>JAICXZ010000623.1 GCA_025934475.1 Mucilaginibacter sp.
GTACTGCAGCATGCAGGCGTGACCGTTTGACATAATGAAACGGTCGCGGTTTGGCCATTGCGGATTTTTTGGATTATAGGTCATAAACTCCGTCCACAGCACATGCCCAACAGGGGCAAGCGCCATGGGCGTACCCGGATGACCGGAATTTGCTTTCTGAACGGCATCGGCCGATAATACCCTTACAGTATTAATCCCTAAAGTTTCAATTGATTGTGTATTTGAGTCCATTAGTTATATGTAATTATTTTGAATAAGCATTGCCGTCGGGATAGGTGAGGACGGTATTATTACATACAAACGGCTCTTTTTTATTTAATAAGTATCCGAAACAATCTAGTTGTTCTTATCCAGGTTAAACGGGAGTTTATAAGTGTTACCGGCTTTATATAAAGACAATCACAATCGTATACAGTTTTCAAAACTTCAATGCCTTTGCTATTTCAATGTTCTTTTTCGGTTTTTAATTCCAATATCACAGGGCTTTTTGTAACAATGCTGCGCGAAGAGGTGAATATACAGCGGTAATGGAAATTGATGAGAATGCGTGCCCCCTTTAGGTGAAAACATATTTCTAAAAATGATCTTCTATAAATACGATGAGTTCCATTCGATTATATCCGTTAAAATTCGACCCAATCTATCAATACCGTTTATGGGGCGGCCGTCGCCTTGCTCACCTGCTTACCAAACCATTGCCAAAAGATGAACCGATCGGCGAGGCGTGGCTGTTAAGTGACCGGGACGATCATCCCAGCTTAGTATCTGAAGGGCCACTTAAAGATTATACCATTACTCAGTTATTAAAACAGTTTCCTGAACAACTGATGGGGAACCTGGCTACCCATTTTGATCGCTTTCCCCTATTATTAAAATTTCTCGATTGTAAAGAGGTGCTTTCTGTACAGGTACATCCCTCTGACGACCAGAAAAAATACATTCCTTCAGGCGACACCGGCAAAACAGAAGCATGGGTGGTTTTGGAAACAGGGAAGAACAGCCGGATATATGCCGGCTTAAAACCCGGTACCAATGCTGACAATTTACGGCAAGCGATCAGCGATCATAAAGTAGCGGACAGGCTGCATAGTTTTATTCCAAAACCCGGCGACGGCATATTTATACATTCAGGCACGGTGCATACCCTTGGAGGCGCAGTTGTTTTTGAGGTGCAGGAAAACAGCGACGTCACCTTTCGTTTATATGACTGGGACCGTACAGACGCCAAAACAGGGAAACCGCGCGAGTTGCAGTTGGTTGAAGCTCTTTCCTGTATTGATTTTAAGCAAGTGAACATTGGACCGGTTAAACCTATCCCCGATCATGAATATCCTGCGATAAAAGAGCAGCTGTTTAATAATGAACACTTTGTGCTATGGAGGATCGAAAGCAATGCGATGTTCGAGGTAGGTGAGAAAAACAAACCACGGGTGCTGGTTTGTATCGCCGGAAAAGGCGATCTGGCCTTTTTTGGAGTTAAGTATCCGCTTCATAAAGGAGAAGTTATGCTGCTACCCGCAATTGCCGGCTCCTGTATTTACCAGCCGGACGACGAGGTAACTTTATTGGAAATAGGCATCCCTAATCAACAAAGGGCATGATTAAATTAATTGTTTTTGACCTCGACGGGACTTTGGCAGAAAGCAAAGCGTCCCTTGATCCGGAAATGGCTGCGCTCTTAAGTGGCCTGCTCAAGGTGGCTCAGGTGGCCGTCATATCCGGGGGTGACTGGCCCCAGTTTGAAAAGCAAATGTTATCCAAACTGCCCGAAAAGCAGTCGTTAAAAAACCTGGCCATACTGCCTACCTGCGGTACCAAGTATTACCAGTACAAATCAGGCTGGAAGAAGTTGTATGCCGAAGATTTTACCGATGATGAAAAGAAGAAGATCATCGACAATTTGAATAAAGCGGTAGAAACATCAAAAATTAAATTTAAAAAAACCTGGAGCGAACAGATCGACGACCGGGGCAGCCAGATTACATTTTCGGCCTTAGGGCAAAAGGCACCCCTTGATGTTAAGAAAAAATGGGACCCCCATTTTGCCAAGCGCAAAAAAATAAAACAGCGATTGGATCAATCGCTGCCGGAGTTTTCGGTACAGATGGGCGGCGCTACGTCCATTGATATTACTAAACCCGGAATAGACAAGGCTTATGGCATCTATAAATTGCAGCATATCTTATCTATCAAAATTAAGGAAATGATATTTATCGGCGATGCGCTGTTTAATGGCGGCAACGACCATCCGGCAAGAAAAACCGGCGTTGTGTGTATCCAGGTTAGAGATCCGGATGAAACCAAAAGGGTAATTGAAGGTATTATCGCCTGTTTAGGCACAAAACATAAAAAATAAATAAATGGACGCATTTGAACTGCACCGGATATGTACCATAATGGAGCCTGAACCCGGAAATAAATTGGAGGTTGAAGGTGTACTGAACCCGGCAGCAGTTCGTGGACCGGACGGTGCGCTCTATTTGTTTCCGCGATTGGTGGCCAAAAACAACTACTCCCGTATTGGGATTGTGAAAGTGCGATTTCATAAGAATGGTGATCCGCAAGGAGTTGACAGGCTTGGTATAGCCCTGGAGCCTGAAGCCGATTACGAGAAACGCCCGCATGGTGGGGGTGGTTGCGAGGACGCGCGCGTTACCTATGTGGAAGCTCTGCAACACTACATCATGACTTATACTGCTTTTTCGTCTGATGGGCCGCGCATTGCTATGGCGCAATCAAAGGACTTGTTTAAATGGGAACGGTTGGGTCTGGTTAGTTATTTACCCTATGAAAATATAAAATTTGAAGGGGTTAATAACAAAGATGCCAGCTTGTTCCCCATAGATATTCCAAGCCCTCATGGACACAGGTCTATTGCCATGCTTAGCAGGCCGCTGTTTCCGGGTACGAGCCCGGAAGAAACTATGCGCCATGGTAAAAACCCCAAGGCAGATATTCACCGCGAAAGCATCTGGATATCCTATTGCCATTTAAAGCATGAGAATGACGTTTCTTATCATAATGCGAAATTCACTTCTCATCATCGCCTGGCTAGTCCGGTATCGGTATGGGAACAGTTAAAAATTGGTACCGGTACGCCGCCAGTTTTAACTAAATATGGATGGATGATCTTTTATCATGGGGTGCATGAAA
>JAICXZ010000373.1 GCA_025934475.1 Mucilaginibacter sp.
ATCGAAGTATAGGCGCCGAATGAAGATATAGCAGCCATCACGGAAATTACCCCGTAAGGCCACTGTGCCACTTTTGCTCTAAGCTTTTCCATCAGTTTATAAAGTTGAGCAATACTAAACTTAGTTTATTAATATCGAACTAAGTTAGTGTTAAGTTTTTTGTTGGAATGTTGTAAAGTTATAAGGTTGAAAAGTTAATGATTATTCGAAATAATTATAACGAGACCTTCTGTCACGCAATAAATTCATTCTTGAAATATGGTAAGTTGAACCCTTTTCCCGGGCAACTTTACAACATTTCAACCTTCCAACTTTGCAACCAAAATCATTTCTTCTCCTCAAAAAAATAAACCACCAAAATACTTGCTTTTTGGTTGGTGAGATTGACCGGCGTGTGGGGTATGCGGCCGTCGAACAGCATGGAGTCGCCTTGCTTCAGGAATATCTTGTTGTCATCGTTAAAGCGATATTCTATTTCGCCCGACAAGACATATTTATATTCGTAGGCTTCTGTTTCTACCAGCGGGCGGCTTGCATTGGGCTCAAGTTCCAAAAGGACGATATCTATGGTAGAATGATCTATGAAGCGGCTTAGGATCCGTTTATAATGAAAACCCTGGGCATGCTCCTTTTCAAAACCTTCGTATTCTTCTTTACGCATCACAACGATAGGCGCAGGCTTACCATTGGTGCGGATATTTTTAAAGAATTCGTTAAGGTCAATATCCAGTGCCCTGATAATATCAATGAGCACCATGAGCGATGGTATGGTGCGGCTATTCTCAATTTGCGAGATCAGGCCCTTGCTTACATTGGCCTGCGTGGCCAGTTCCTGTACCGTAATATTTTTATCCCGTCGCCGCTCTTTAATGCGGTTACTTATCTGTATTAATATGTCGTCTTCCATTATGGCTCAACGCGGTTTAGCTTAGGTTAGTGTTTAAATCAACTATAATTGGCATCCCAAAATAAGTTTTAGATTTAAAACCCCGGCATTAAATAAATGTTATTTTTCATTAGCTAAACAACTCCGTTCCCGATGACATCGTATATCTATGTAAATACATTACGATGATTTAATAATTCCGTAATATGCATTAAGTTTATTTGTATAAACCCGCATTGATATGAGTACCGCCGTTTTTAAACCCGAAGCTATTGTTGACGAAGTTTTTGCCCTGTATGAGAACTTTGGTGATGAGGACTACATCGGCGAACCGGTATCGCAGCTGGAGCATATGTCGCAGGCTGCGGCATTGGCAGAAGAAGAAGGTTATGAAGACGAGGTTGTGCTTGCTGCCTTTTTTCATGATATAGGTCATCTTTGCGCTCACAGTGGCGAGGCTTCCAGCATGAATGGTTATGGCAATGTCGACCATGAAAAACTTGGTGCAGATTATTTGCGCGAGCGCGGTTTTTCAGAACGACTGGCTTCCCTGGTTCAAAGCCATGTCATAGCTAAAAGATATCTTACTTATAAAAATCCTGATTACTACAATCAGCTTTCGGATGCCAGCAAGGCCACGCTCGAATTCCAGGGAGGCCGGATGAATGAATCTGAAGCTAAAGAATTCGAATCTAACCCCGATGCGGATCTATTTATCCGCTTACGCTACTGGGACGATAAGGCGAAAGAGACAAATGTGCCCCTTCCGAACATCTCCTATCTGAAATTATTGGCAATAAGTCATTTGTACAAAAACAACTGATCTCCAGTTTTGCCTGAATATTAACGAAATGTAAGTCGATTGTAACGCCCCCGTTACATCTTTATACTCTTCTTAACGCTCGCTCCACACAAGGTTAAGGTTTACTTAATATAAACTTAGTTTACTAATAATAAACTAAGTTTAGTATTGCTTCATGAAAACCCTTCCTTTCTCACCCCTCAATTCAAGCAAATGAAGCAGCTTTACATTCACTTTCGGACAATGATAACTGTATTGTTATTATGTCTGATCCCGGCACTTTTGTTCGGGCAAAACAAGATCGGTGGTACGGTAACCGACGAAAACAAACAACCGCTTCCCGGCGTAAGCGTTACGCTCAAGGGAACGACTAAAGGCACCGTAACCGACGTAAACGGACGTTTTTTATTTACCCTTGCAAAAGGCCAGGTTTTATCTTTTCATTACCTGGGCTTCCAACCGCAGGAATTAACCATTGGTGACCAGGTCGAATACACGATCGTAATGACCGCTGACACCAAGACACTTAACGAAGTAGTGGTAACTGCTTTGGGTGTAAAGAAAGAGACACGCCGCATCGGTTACTCGACCCAAACCGTAAACGGCGATCAATTAACCACCGCCCGTGACCCCAACCCAGTTAATGGCCTAATTGGCAAGGTAGCCGGTTTGTCTATTGGCGCGACATCCGAGATCCTCGGTATTCCAAACGTTACTATCCGTGGAAACACGGTATCGTTATATGTAATTGACGGGTTGCCCATCAACTCGGATACATTCGACCTGAGCCCGGACGACATCGATACTTACACGGTATTGAAGGGCCCGGCCGCCGCAGCGCTTTATGGTAACCGTGCAGCAAACGGAGCTATCCTGATCACAACCAAAAAAGGGAAATCGGCAAAAAAAGGTCTTACTGTTGATATCAACAGCAGTACGGTAATGAACAAAGGCTTTGTGGCATTCCCGCGGGTGCAGCATTCATTCGGTCCGGGTGAAAATACGTTTTATGAGTTCGTAGACGGTAAGGGTGGCGCTCCGGGTGGTGTTGACTCCGACTATGATGTTTGGGGTCCATATTTCAACGGACAGCTGATCCCGCAATACGATAGCCCTGTAATTAATGGCGTTCGCCAGGGCACTCCATGGTCAGCCCGGGGCGCCAACAACCTGGCCAATTTCCTTAGAACAGGTCTCCAAACCAACAATGATATTGCTTTAACCGCAAATGGCGATAATTATACCACGCGTTTCTCGGTATCGCAGGAGCATCAGGACAGCTACATTCCTTTCCAGTACCTGGATATAGCCAACGTAAACTTTTACGCAGTAGTTACCCCAACTCCGCGCTGGAAATTTGAGGGTAGTGTTAACTTTAACCGTCAAAGTACTGATGACTTTCCGGATGTGCAGTATGGTCCAAACAGTATTATCTACAATATGGCCATCTGGACCGGCGCCGACTGGAGCGTAAACTCACCCGATATCAAAGCTATCTGGCAGCCCGGAAAAACCAATGTACAGTCGAACTTTGAAGAATACACTCGTTACCACAACCCATGGTTCCTCACCAAAATATGGACGCGCGGTCATTATAAAGACGAAACTTATGGCTACCTGGCAGGTAATTTCAAGATTGATAACCATCTTAATGTCGACTTGAAATCTCAGATCGATTCATACAGCCTGCTTCGTACTGAGGATATGCCCTATTCGGCTCACCCTTACGGGCGCGAGGGCAATGAAGGTGACTATCGTGAAGATCACCGCGACCTCTTTGAAAACAATACCGAGCTGAAGCTGAACCTTGACTATAATATTAATAAGGTTAACATCTCGGGCCTGGTTGGCGGCAACATGCGAACATTTAATTATCAGTCAACCTGGGTTTCTACTGATTATCTGAACGTGCCAAATGTTTATGCATTCAGCAACTCCATGAACCCGGTGCAATCGACAAAATTCGACTCTGAAATGAGGGTTTTGAGCGGTTACTACTCAGTAGACGTAACGCTGGGTAAATACGCCACCATATCAAGCACAGGTCGTATCGATAAGTCTTCGGCTTTCCAGAACGTAACTACCTATTATTATCCAAGCTTATCAGCGGCTACAGTAGTTTCTGACTACGTTAAATTACCTGATTTCATTACTTTCCTGAAAGCGAGGGCATCATTCTCAAACGTACGTTCTGATGACACCAGCCCAACGATAGGTGCTGCGCCATTTAATACAATCACTGCATACGGCGGCCAAACTTTGAGCAACAGCCCGAACACCAATCCATTGTTTTTGAACCCGCTGGGCTACGGTTCGGTATATAGTACTCCTTACAACGGCCCTGCATATTCGCTTAACTCATTCTATTCTATTAGTAAACCATACAATAACCAGGCAGCGGGCTATGCATCCGACTACCTTTATGAAAATGGCATCAAAACTTCAACCCGCGTTAATTACGAAGAAGGTTTTGATATCAAATTCTTACAGAATCGTTTAGGCTTATCCGCAACAGCATTCCAATATATCGACGGTCCGCAGATATTGAAAAACTCTATTTCAACCGCTACCGGTTACACAACAGAGTTACTAAATGCACTGAAGACCAAGAAAACCGGTTACGAGATATCATTAAGCGGCACACCTATTAAAAATCAGGGTGGTTTTACCTGGGATATACTTGCCAACTGGTCGACTTACAAAGAAATTTACCAGGAACTGCCGCCCGGACAAAGTGTTTATAACACCTTCTTCCACCAGGGCGATCGTGTAGATAAGTTTTACGGCTCAAAGTTTGTGAGAGCTCCGGATGGACAAATTATCAACGGGTCTAACGGCGAGCCGCTGGTTGCACCTACTCCTCAGTATTTAGGTCACC
>JAICXZ010000122.1 GCA_025934475.1 Mucilaginibacter sp.
ACCACCGGCACTATCATGGGCTGCTCTACTTTTTTGAAGGAGAAAAATCCAAATATTCAAATTATCGGTTGCCAACCAACCGAAGGCTCATCCATACCGGGCATCAGGCGCTGGCCCGAGGCCTACCTGCCCAAAATATTCGATCCATCACGCGTGGACGAGGTTAGAGACGTAACGCAGGAAGAAGCGACCGAAACTGCGCGGCAGCTGGCTAAGAAGGAAGGCATATTTGCAGGCATGAGCAGCGGGGGCGCTGCGGCCGCTGCCATCAAACTTGCGGGTGAGTTGAAAGAAGGCGTCGTCGTATTTATCTGCTGCGACCGTGGAGACCGTTATTTAAGCAGTAATTTATTCGGATAAAGGAGTTGTTAACAGTTTAGTATCACAAACTGGCTTTTTTTATCAATATGTTGATAAAAAATGTCAAAAAATATTAAAAAAATATTAGTCTGGTTCCCCGATAGATTTTATATTTGTAACAGATTCATTATAAATCTACAAACACACACTCCGTTCTTTATGGTTTAATTATGAGTTCAGTTAATTATTGAGAAGAAGAGAGAAAGCCCCAAACTTTCTCTTTTTCCTTTTTATGCCCCCCTGGCAACCCATCAAAATTGCCGTTTCCGGGCGTTGTGTACGGTAACACTAAATCTTCAAAATTTCTCCAAACACATTCCAAATTTCCTCCAACTTGCCTGTTTATACTTGATCTAACCATATCAAAAGCCACATGAAAAAGATCATTTTGTTTTCCGCCATTATTGCATTCGCTGCAAATTATGCCTTCGCCCAAGACCTGAAAAGTGAGGACGTGCCCACCGTGGTAAAAGCCGCTCTGGCAAAAAAATACCCCAAAGCCACCAAAGTAAGCTGGGAAAAAGAAAAAGGAAACTATGAAGCCAACTGGGGCGGGAAATCCGGCGAAGACACATCGGTGCAATTTACGCCTGCCGGCAATTTTGTTGAAGAAGTGGATGCCATCCCTGTAAGTCAATTACCGCCGGCTGTTTCGGCGTATGTCAAAGCAAATTATAAGGGAGCAAAAATCAGGGAAGGTGGAAAAGTCACCGATGCCCAGGGCCGGAAAATGTTCGAAGCTGAGATCAAAAGCAAGGACCTGATTTTTGATGAAAAGGGCAGTTTTGTAAAAGTTGATTAAATGCTATCTGGCCAGCCTGGTCTGAATCAGCTCCTCCAACTGGTCCAGGCTTTGGTCAAGATAGCTCCTGTCGCCTGATATTTTGGATAGGGTAAATCCACCTTCAATCATTGCGATCATGAGCGAGGCAAAGTCGTTGCTGCCTACTTCGTTCTTGAATTCGCCCTGCATTTTGCCTTGCTGGATGATGGCCGAGATGCTTTTATGCCAGCGGCTGAGGGCGCCGCTCACTTTTTCTTTGAGTTGCGGATGGGTGTCGTCAACTTCGCAACCTATATTGATAATAGGGCAGCCGTCTGCCAGCACCGGCATCTGCATACCTTCACGGTAAACGGCAATAAAAGCCTTTAGCTTCCCGGTCGCTGTCCGCTCGGTGGCCTGCAATCCCCTCACCTGCTCCACCAATTTAGTCATGTTATGATCAAAAGCCGCTATGGCCACCTCGTCCTTATCCTCGAAGTTACCATAGATGGAACCCTTAGTAAGGCCGGTAGCGTCAGTCATGTCCGTTAACGATGTTCCGGCGAACCCTTTCCGGTTAAATATCGGGGCAGTTTTTTCGGTAATAAAGGCTTTAGTGCGATCAGCTTTTTTCATGGGGTGAGTTGATTGGGTTGACTAAGTTGATTGAGTTAGATTATTTAAATAGCGATTAGTGAGTGGTCAATAGTCAATGCATTTATTTAATCGATTCACAAATATAGATACCTATCGGTATTTATCCCTGACTAAGGAAGTAACTTAATCAACCACTTAACTCAATCAACGTAATCAACCATTATTTGGTTAACGCCTCCAGCTTCTTCTGCGTAGCGGGATTTTTCTGAATCTTGAGCGACTTTTTATAATACTCAATCGCTTTAGCTTTATCGTGCTGGTCGCTGTAATAATCGCCCATACTGTCGTAGACATTAGCACTATTGGGATAATTTTTGACGTTCAGAGAAAATAGCGAATAAGCTTTTGTTTTCTCGCCGCTGCCCATGTAATAATAAGCTATCTCGTTTATTACCTGTTCGGGGGGTAATATTTTAAAACCCATTCGGTTTGAAACATCGTCGTAATGTTCGGTAAAAATTGGTGCAGGGTCTATCTTTCCATGAATGTCTTCTATCTTACTCTCCTTATCCTTTGGCATCCGGTAAAAGTCGAATATGAAGCGCAATCCATCATAAGTCGCAATCATAGGCACCGAACTGTGGTCATCGTCCTTGTAATACCGGTATGTCCATCTCAATCCATTGTTTTTACTGTGTTGAAAGGTATCCTTTAACGCCAGTATCGAACGGATATGCCCGGTTTTACCCGAACTATCCAGTCGCACCTGCAACGTATCCATTCCGGCCGGCATGGTATTGGCGATGCCCAAATATAATGCCTTGCCCGAAAACTTAGTTTGATTCAATGCCTTTCCGGCCTCCCCTAGCAGCTTTCGTTTATCCCACCACATGCTGGGGTCGATGACGATATAAGAATTGAACATATCGGGGTGATGCACCACAATATTCATCGCCGTCAATCCGCCAAAGGAGTGCCCTACCAGCATTTTATATGGTGCCGGATGATAGGCCGAATCAATGTGATGTATCAGTTCCTTTTCAATAAACGACTCAAATTTTTCACCGCCGCCTGATGCCTTAAATCCATCTACCTTAGCACCGTCGGGGCCATATAGTGAATTTGTTGGGGTCAAGTCGCGGGTACGATCGGTATTCAGGATACCGACCACAATCATTTGGGGTATCAGCGTATTGCCATTGGCTTCGCTTAGCTGCTGCACCATGCCTACTACAGTATTAAAGTGTGTATCACCATCGAGCAGATAAAGAACCGGATAATGCTTGTCCGGGTCATTTGCACCATCTGGCGTGTGGATCCATATCTCACGCTTCTCGCCCAGTATTTTAGAATAGAAGCTTATAATTTTTCCGGTGGTCACCTTATTTTCCTTAATGGGAACGGTACAGGCTGCCATCGAAAATAGCAGGGCAACAAATAGAAGCTTTTTCATGTGAGGTTAAGTTTGACTATCACTAAGCTATCGATTAAATCAGCTTTTTACAACAAAACGGATAATACAGGTGTTAATCCGTTATAACCTGAAAAATTATGGCCGATCTAAAACAAATGGTATCGCGCATTGCGCTCGATCTTGAAGATAAGTCACAGGAAGGCTTTAAGAAGCTTTTCACCAATGTCGATCAGCTTAAAGTAAAGCAGAGTGTCGACCGGTTAGGCATCGATAAATTTATCGAGCATTGCGCCCGCATGGCCGCTGTAAGCGGAGCAATTGCAGGGGGCGGTGGCGCCGTAACCATTGCGGTGGGTATCCCGCTCGACCTGGTGAACCTCATTTCGCAACAGATCAGGGTTAGCCTGGGGATTATCTATCATACACGCGGAGCCTACGAAATCACTTTCGATGAATTCCTATCCATTATGGCCGCCGCCCTGCAAATTGAGGCCGGCGTTGCGATCACCAAAAGCGTGCTGGAACGCATGTCGGAACGGTTGTTGATGCGCCTGGGCACCAAAACGGCGGCACGGTTAATACCCGTTGTTGGTGGCGCAATAGGTGGCGTGGCAAACTACCTTTTCATCAAACGCATGGCCGAAGCTGTTAAACGCATGCAGCCACGGTATCAGCCGGTAATGATTCATATTGAATGATTTTTTGATGTCAGAGGTCAAATGTCGGATTTGCACCTTTTAAATTCCAATTTAGGCTTGTAGCTATTTAGCGCTTTTTACGATTATGCGCTGATGCTGCTTTTCTTGCCAAAACGCCGGAAGGCGAATGCTAATTGCTCAAAGTAACTATACACGGGGTACTTTTCTATCCCTCTGAAACCATATATGGGGCGCTCGTCGGGCCCGGGTAGATAGGCGGTGTGCCAAATCCAATCCCAAACAGAGAATTTGGTCGAAAAGTTACATCCCCTTCCATCCACAACGTGATGGTGCCACCGGTGCAATTGCGGACCATTAAAAAAATAGATCAGCTTACCCTGGTTTACGTTGATGTTGGAGTGGTTATACATCCCCCAAACCGCATCCAGGGTAACTTTAATGAGCGCTACCTCTGGTCGTGCTCCCAGCAAAACGATCGGGGCAAATTCTACAGTTTGAGCAATCAATATCTCCAGCGCGTGGGAACGAGAGCCAACTAACCAATCCACTTCAGGCGTGGCGTGCGCTGCCTCGTGGATGCGCCAGAAATACCTGTTGCGATGCTGGATGCGGTGAAACCAGTATTGCCACAGATCGTGGGTAAAAAGAAATAATATTACCTGCAACACCAGCGGCCAATGCGTGATCAGGTGTAACCTGGAAACTGATCCGTTTGCATCCATTGTGCGGATGATCCACGCAATCAACAGTCCAAGGAAATAGCTCTGCACCAGCGTATACCAAAAAAAGTCCATCCAAAAGCCCTTGCGGAATACTTTGTAGCCGACCTGGTAGGGAAAAGCCCGTTCGAGCAGGGCCAAAATTGCGGCCCAACCCACGATGATGATAAAAGAAATGTATTCCAGGCGCATGACAACTTAACTTGTGTGCCAATGTAAAATTAGGCAACACAAAAGCACCTGTCTACCGTGTTCGCACGGTATTTGCCTACGGTTTTAACGTAAAATTAGACGGGTTCGCCGGGCAGTGACTATTTACCCGGGCCGCGGTAATCGACGCCTATTTTAACGGCACTATCGATATCCTCCGGATCAAGCAACAGGGTCGAGGATATTGCCGCGAGTCCGGACGCGTTTACATTCATCGCCAGCGCGGCCGCAGATATCGCATCCGGCATTTCGACGATCAGGTACGCATCAGATTCGCCGAAAGCGAAATAAAAACAATGCATTTTACCGCCAAGGTTATTGATAGACCTTTCTACAGCTTGCCTCCTGCTGGTACCACCAGCACTAAGCACACCTTTTGCCCCATCGGGGGAATAAGATGCTTTGATCAGAAACTTTGTCATGACCTAATGTTTTGGGTTATCGGTGAATGATTATGCCTGGGAGCCAGGCAGATGGTTTATAATGGGTATTATAAAATTAACGAATTTTAGTCGGGATTTCCTAATATATTTTTCTGGGAATCAGTGGATTATTAGACAAGAAAACAAAGGCAAACATCAACGTCATGGCGAGGAACGACGCCATCTCTGAACTGTGCCAGTCAGCCAGTGTCATTTTGCTGCATGACCGATTGGTAGCACTCAACCGGCTAAGAAAAAGGCTATTTTTTAGACTTAACAATTATGGGATAAAGGCCAACAGCAATCATAGCGAATATGATTGCACTATAAAGTTCTACTTTGCTTTCGGTCATGAAACTATCGCCGTAAAGGATTAGCACAAAGAATCCCCAGACAAGAGCGATTCCGATTAGAGCGAATCCTAATATTTTTTTCATGATGTTAAGGTTTACCGTGGGGTATAAAGCCAACTTAGGATAATTGAGAAACTTTACTTATTGCTCCATTTGAACCATTTGATGCCGAGGGTGGCGAAAACTACTGTATAACCGAGTGTAAGCAATAAAGCTGTTGTGGTGTGGCTGCTCCATTTAGATGGTTCGAGGCTGGCTGCCAAAATATCTTTCACTGTTCCGTAAGGTGTCCAATCAACGGCAGTCTTAAACTGATCGCCCAGCACGCCCAATTCGCCAAACATGCCTACCATGATAAATGCAAAGTAGACCAGCCTGGCTGTAGATGTAACGGTTTCAGGGTTTTGTATGCGGCCCACTATAACCTGTCCCAGGCTCAAATAAACAGCTCCACCGACGATCGAGATCAGGAATGTAATGATGTAGCCGCCAATCGACATCGTGATGTGATCGAAATTATAACCTGATATAAATACCACAACTGTCAGCAACAATATCAACGATAACTGAACTATGAGGCGGCTGGCCATGATGGTCCATAAAGGCAAGGGTGATACCCGCAATCGTTGGAAGACGCCTTTATCCCTATCGCGAGCAATGGAATTGGTATACCCCATCAGGCCTATCGCTACCAGGCCGAGCGTTATCGCATTTGATAACACAAATGCCCCTCCCGCGGTAGCAACCAAGCTTTTCCACGAAAAAACGATGATCATCGGTACAATCAGAACCATTATCGTTGCTCTGCGATTCCGCCACAACGTGATATAATCTGCCTTTAGCAGTGCTTTAAGCACAGCGGATGTTTTTGGTATGGTGATTTCCATAATGAATGTCTCTTAAGCTCTAATTTCCAATCCTGTTAATGCGATAAATACATCTTCGAGCGTGATCTTGCCCCGGCGCGAAACCGCGATCACATGCGGATCGTCGCGATGTTTATCGATCAGCGATTGCGGCGTGCCCGTGGCTATAAGGCGGCCATGGTCGATGATGCTGATGCGATCGCAAACAGCCTCGGCTTCTTCCATCGAGTGCGTGGTTAAAACAATGGAATTACCCTTCTCGCGAATCGTGTCTATACGCGACCAAAGCTGGCGCCGTGATTGCGGATCGAGGCCCGAGGTGGGCTCATCGAGCAAAACAAGCTTCGGATCGTGAATAGTGGTGATAGCCAGCGATACTCGTTGCTGCTGACCACCCGATAGTTGCCCGAACTTTTTATTCTCGGCCTCGGCCAGGTTAATTTCTTTTAATAGGGCCCTCAATCGCTCAGGGGTAAGCTTTAAGCCATAGATGCTGGCGTAAAGTTCCAGTATTTCAGCTACATTCAGCTCGGGCTGAAAGCTGGTGGCCTGTAGTTGCACGCCCATTGCGGCACGCGCATGCAAGGGATTCTTTAAAGTATCATACCCGGCTACAGTCACCGTGCCGGATTGTTGTTTAATTAAACCTTCAATGGCGCTAAGCGTACTGGTTTTGCCTGCACCGTTAGGACCAAGCAGTCCGAATATCTCTCCTTGTTTTACATAAAACGAGACATTGTTAACAGCCTGGAAATTGCCGTAAAATACATTCAGGTTATCAACCTGCAGGATATTGTTTTGCTGGATCGCGTCCATCAGTATAAACGATTATTTTAAGTTGAGGCAATGTTAATCTAAAACGCCACATCATCAAAAATAAAAAAGGCGCTTGAATCATAATTATTCGGTGAATGGCAGGAATTACCCGGTAAAGCCAGGTGCGCTATCTCGTTTTTTTCGACGACGCCATCAGTACAATGCCGCCAATAAATATCACACCACCCGCATAAGGCATCCAGTTATTATGATCCCTTTCGTCGGCGGTTACATGGATCGGGCCTATGTCGACAACATCCTTCTTTTTTTGCGAATTGATCACTGCGATGATCATCATCACCGCGCCGGCCAGTGTAAATATTATACCGAGCATCCTGTTCATAAGGTAGTTATGGTTTAAAGTTCGGGGCTAATATCTGATAAAATATTGACAAATAGTGTATGTGGCTTTTCAGGATTGCACCGTCAAAATACTTGAAAATACCGTGAAAACACGGGTTTTTTCAATGATTTTTATATATTATGTTTGAGCTCACTCTAACCGAATCTTATGGCTGTATTTATGCCCCGAACCAACAAGGACTCTGTGAAAGCGCCGGAATTCTTCACAAAGCTGGCCGATGAACTCGATATGGATAAGTATAATTTACAGAAATATAAGG